>WRJW01000164.1 GCA_009778375.1 Bacteroidota bacterium | reverse complement strand
CGCCGCCAGCACCCAGGGCATAAAGGCAATCGCCAACATTTTAGTATTGTGCCCCACCTGTATGATTTGAAAATTATACGAGCAGAAGGTGATGGCTATAGCCCCCACTATGGATAGCCAGGGGTTTACCCCAAAAGCCAAAAAAAGCAAAAATCCTCCGATTAAACTGATGATTAAATAGCTCGGCGGACGTTTTCCCCAAAAAAGCAGGTAATATAAATATTTGGTAATATCGCCTTTATAAATCACCGATATGGTAAAGGCGGGCATGCCTGCAAACATGGAGTTGGTCCAGAGGGTTGGATCTTCGTCGGGATGCGCTTGGTTATACGAAACAATTTCCTTTGACATACCTTGCCAGGACGCAACGTCTGACTGATTCACCATTTTTCCTTTGAGCACATCGGGGGTATAGGCATATGCCAGCGCCACAAAGAGCAACAGGGCGCAAATATAGGGGATCCATTTTTTTAGGTTCTTCATAATGAAACTTTAATCACATTTTTGCAAAAGTACGCTTTTTCACCTGAAAACAGTATATTTGTCCGACACAACAGGAAAAAATGAATATTAAAAAATTTCTTTACACCCATTTGAGTTGCGATAATTATTTAAGGGTACTTCAACGCTGCTATTTTCTCTTATACCACCTTGGGTTGTTGAGATTCAATCCTGAATATACTTGTCATTACTATGTAAAAAAGTTGATTAACAAGGGAGATACCGTTATTGACATAGGCGCCAATCTGGGCTATTACTCCCTGCTGTTTGCCAAATGGGTCGGAAAAGGAGGCAAGGTTTATGCCGTGGAACCGGTTTCTATTTACAATAAAATATTTAACGAACAGGCCAAAAAGTATCCCAACATTATCCTTTTACCCTATGCTTTGGGTCGGGAAGAAAAGGCTGTAGAATTAGTATCCGTCATCTCGTCCGGATATTTAAGAACCGGACTTTCCCATGTATACACGCCTGAAAAAGACGACAACCAAACAAATATCGGATTCAAAGTTCAAGCGCAAATGAAAATCGCCTCCCAACTCTTTAAGGATATGGAGAAAATTAATTACATCAAAATGGACATCGAGGGAGGCGAATACGCGGTGTTGTTGGATATGAAAGATTTAATACAATACCATAAGCCCATTATTCAGGTCGAAATGAACGATCCCGCAATCACGGATTTACTGTATCGGCTTGGCTACCGCGCCGCTCCATCATTGCGCAAAAAGTTAGGCAACAGTAAAGATAAAATCTTTATGTATATTTGACATCGTTATCGACCATTAAAACTCTGCTTTTATGAAAAACAAACTTTACACACTCTCACTGCTGCTGTTGGCAACCGCAGCATGTACCACGTCCAAATATTCGTATGAAAGCGTCCCGGGCGATCCCCTCCAAACACGCATATATACCTTGGATAACGGACTCAAAGTCTATCTTTCGGTCAATACCGACAACCCGCGCATCCAGACCTTTATAGGCGTTCGCGTGGGGAGTAAAAACGATCCGGCAGAAACCACCGGTCTGGCTCACTATTTTGAACATCTGATGTTTAAAGGAACTTCTCAATTTGGTACTTTTGACTATGCGGCCGAAAAGCCACTGTTGGACAAAATCGAGGCCCTCTTTGAAGTCTACCGCCAAACCACCGACCTGCAGGAACGCAAAACCATTTATGCCCAAATAGACAGCGTCTCTCAGGAGGCGTCAAAAATTGCCATTCCCAATGAGTACGACAAATTGATGAGCGCTATTGGATCAAAAGGATCCAACGCATTTACTTCTTACGACATGACGGCATATATGGAAGATATTCCATCCAACGAGATAGAAAATTGGGCAATAATAGAGTCGGATCGCTTTTCGGATCCTGTACTCCGCCTGTTTCATACCGAATTGGAGACGGTATACGAAGAATACAATATGGGATTAACCGACGACGAAGAAAAAGTATTTGATACGATTATGGCCGAACTTTTTCCCCATCATCCTTACGGAAAACAGACCGTTATCGGTACCCAGGAGCACCTGAAAAACCCCTCCATTACCAACATTAAGCGCTATTTTGACACCTGGTATGTACCTAACAATATGGCCGTGGTAATGGTTGGCGACCTTGATCCCGATAAAACGATTAAAATTATTGATAAATATTTTGGCAAACTGCAAAGCAAAGTGCTTTCTCCGTTGGAATATGCTCCCGAAGATCCCATTACCCAACCCATTGTTAAGGAAGTGCAGGGATTGGAAGCTGCCAACGTAACCATCGCCTTCCGTTTCCCCGGCGCCCATTCCAAAGAGGCAGCCACCATGGAGTTGATCAATTATTTGTTGACTAATGGAAAAGCGGGATTAATCGACCTCAATGTAATCCTCAAACAATTGGCGCTGCGTGCCGGAAGCGGTTTGATGGATTTGTCCGATTACTCCATTTTTGAACTGTACGGCATACCCAAGCAGGGACAAACGCTCGAGGAGGTAAAAGATTTGCTGCTCTCGCAAATCGAGCAGATAAAAAAAGGCGAATTTGACGAAGAACTTTTGACAGCCATCCTCAACAATTTTAAACTCTCCCGCTACTACCAACAACAGGATTATCAATATGCAGCCTATCTTATGCTCAATGCTTTTATAAACCGAATTGACTGGATGGACCAGGTGACGCGCATTGAGGTACAATCCAAACTGACCAAACAGGATATCGTAGATTTTTGTAACACTTATTTAAACAATAATTACGTTGTGGTGTACAAACGCGAAGGAGCGCCCGACAACAAAAAGATAGATAAACCCTCTATTACACCCGTTTCGGCCAACCGCGAATACGAAAGTGCATACTTGGCACAGATGAAAGAGCGCAAAGCCGATCCTATTCAACCCCTCTTTCTTGATTACGACAAAGACCTTTCTATCTTAACGGCCAAACAAAACATCCCCGTGCTCTACAAACAAAATACCACCAATCCTGTTTTTGAGTTCTATTATGTGTTTGAAATGGGAAATAACAACGATAAAGCCTTAGGTACTGCCTTCAACTACCTGAATTATCTGGGCACTTCTACCAAAACAGCCGAAGAAATCAACAGCGAATTATACGCCCTTGCCTGCTCCTTTCGCGTCCAGGCCACCAACGACAGGGTCTATGTTTCGATAAGCGGATTGAGCGACCATTTTGAACGCGCCATGGAGCTGCTCGAAGAGCGTTTAGCCGATGCCCAACCCGATGCAGGTGTGTATGCCAATTTGGTCAATGACCTGCTCAAGAAACGTTCCGATGCAAAACTTGACCAGTATGCAAACTTTTCCGCGCTTCAGCAGTATGCAATCTACGGCCCTACCTCACCTTTTACCAATATCCTTACGGAATCAGCATTAAAATCAATGAATCCCGAGGAGCTGGTAGGCCGTACCAAAAATCTTAAAAATTTGGAACATACTATTTTGTACTATGGTCCGCTGAATCGGGAACAACTTCTCGGCATCATCAACGCCAAGCACGCCACCGGCGAATCGTTGCAGCCCGTACCGCAAGCCGTTACCTTCAAGGAGCAGGAAACCGTCCAAAATCGCGTGCTCCTTGCCCAATACGACGCCAAACAAATCTATATGGGCATGGCCCATAAGGGAGGAACTTTTGATAAATCCTTAGAGCCCATTCGCACCATGTTCAACGCCTATTTTGGCGGAGGAATGAATGCCATCGTTTTTCAGGAAATGCGCGAAGCGCGGGGATTGGCCTACAGCGCCCGTGCCAACTATTCAACGCCGGCAAAACCCGATCGTCCCTACCTTCTGACGACGATGATTGCGACCCAAAACGACAAGATGATGGACGCCATTGGCGCCTTCCTCGACATCCTGAACAATATGCCCGAATCGGAAAAATCCTTTACCTTAGCCAAAGAAGAGATCCTGACCGGCCTGCGTACCGGACGCATCTTGCGTGGAAACATTCTGTTCAATTATCTTAACGACAAACAGATGGGTTATGACACCGACAAGCGCCGCGAGATTTACGAACAGGTACAGGGCTTTACCTTTGAAAACGTAAAAGCCTTTCAACAAAACTACGTTAAAGATCGTCCTTATACATACTTTATTTTAGGAGACATCAAAGACTTAAATGTAAGGTACTTAGAAGGGATCGGCCCCATCACTAAACTCACTCAATCAGCCATTTTTGGATATTAATTATGAAAAAAACTATTTGCTTAACCCTCTTAGCCCTCTCTGCGGCCACGCTTTTTGCCCAAAATTTTAGCGAAGCGGCTTTTGCCAAACGTCGTGAATTATTTGCCCGCGAAGTCCGTACGGGCGTCGCCTTTATTCCTTCTACCATGAAAGACGGAAAACTCAATAAGAACTTCTACTACTTTACCGGCATTGACCAGCCTGGTTATGTTTATGTATTTGACATTCAAAATCGTGTAGCAACAACAACCCTGTTTGCGCCCGATCAGCTTGCCGCCTTGGAGGCCGTGATTGAGCAAACCAAAAGGGAGAAAAAACGGCTGATTTTGTCCGCATTTTCCGCTGATTTTAATCAAAAATATTTTTACCAGGCTCCCTTTGAAAACGCCGACTCCATTTTAGTATACAAACGCGCTGTAAAGGATATCGAAGAGATTGCGGTGATTAGGGAGGCATGCCGAATTACCGCCGACGGCATCAAATATATGTACCAAAACATGAGACCGGGCATGACGGAGCAGGATTTGTTCAACCTGATGGAGCGCAAGTTTATAGCGGAAGGGGGCAACGGAATCGCCTTTCAAGAGGTTGCTTCGGGCAACTTGGGAACTACCCCTCATGCAGACGTTACCGACAAGGTTCCGGGCGCCAACGAGATGATTGTGGTAGATATAGGGGCATTAAAAGATCAGTACACCGGCGATATTACCGTGTCGTTTACCCTTTCGGGAAAATTTACCAAAGAACAGCAAACCATTTACGATATCGTATACAAATCTTTGGAAACGGGCGTCAAGGGTATGGTTATGGGTAATTTTCATGCTCAGGTAGAGCAAAGCGCCGTGCAGGTTATTGTGGACGAATTATATAAATTAGGATTAATTACAGACAGCGAGAGCCCCTGGCAACGCGCCTTTTGGATCCAGCATGGATTTGGCCACCACATTGGCTTGGACACCCATGACGTATGGTACGACTACCTGCGGATGATTCCGGACGACCGGAGGGTCTATATGCCCGGCATGATCATGACCTTTGAACCGGCCATTTATTTTCCCAAAGAGGGATTAGATGCCCGACCTCAAAGATTGGCCCGACTTGTTTCGGAAGAGGAGTTTATGGCTTTTGCCCGACAAATCAAACCCATATACCAAAAATATGCAGGTTTTGCCGTGCGCTTAGAAGAGGACATCCTGATTAAGGGAGACGGAACCAACGAGAACCTGACCAAAATGACCCTCAAATAAACGTGAAAACAAAAACATCCACTTTTCCCGTATTGGATATGGGCTGTGCCTCCTGTGCCGCAAAGGTCCAAAAAACGCTGAACAGTCAGGAAGGAGTCAGCTCCGCCCTCGTCAATTTTGCCGCTGCAACGGCAACCGTAGCATATAATCCTTTGCATACCACGCCCGAACTTTTGCGTGCATCGGTACAACAGGCAGGGTACGATTTGCTCATTGATACCCATAAAGATCTTTCAGACGAAGCGGAACAGGCACACAAGGCCCAATACAGAAAACTGAAAGGCCGTACCATGGGGGCCGTTGCACTCTCCCTTCCACTCTTTATCATCGGAATGGTCTTTATGGATATTCCCTATTCGCACGAAATAATGTGGGCGTTGTCTACGCCGGTGGTTTTTTGGTTCGGCAGGGGTTTCTTTGCAGATGCCTGGAAACAGTTGAAACACCGGTCGGCCAACATGAATACGTTAGTGGCCCTCAGTACGGGCATCGCTTATGTTTTCAGCATTTTCAATATGCTCTATCCTCAATGGTGGCTGGCGCGCGGTATTCATCCCCACGTATATTTTGAAGCATCCGGCGTTATTATTGCTTTTATTCTTCTGGGGCGGCTGTTGGAAGAGCGCGCCAAAGGCAATACCTCCTCAGCCCTAAAAAAACTGATGGGATTGCAACCCAAAATGGTTACCGTAGTGAATAGAGACGGCGCCCATCAAGAGGTTCCCATTTTTAGCCTGAAACCGGGCGATTTGCTGTTGGTAAAACCGGGCGAAAAAATTGCCGTTGACGGATCGATTACCGAGGGGAGCTCCTACGTGGATGAGCGCCTGCTCACCGGCGAGTCGATTCCGGTGTTCAAGGAAAAAAATGCCAAAGTCTTTGCCGGAACCATCAACCAAAAAGGAAGTTTTTGTTTTTGCGCCGAAAAAGTCGGAGCCGACACCATGCTGGCCCAAATCATCCGGATGGTACAGGAGGCCCAGGGAAGCAGGGCGCCGATTCAAAAATTAGCCGACAGGATTGCCGCTATCTTTGTTCCCTTGTTGATCGGTATTGCCGTTCTGTCGTTTATGCTTTGGCTTTTGCTGGATCCGACCAATGGACTAACCCACGGTTTTTTAGCTTTGGTTACCGTATTAATTATAGCTTGTCCCTGTGCCTTAGGATTGGCCACGCCCACCGCCATCATGGTCGGGGTGGGAAAAGGAGCCGAAATGGGGATTTTAATCAAAGATGCAGAGAGTTTAGAGGTGGCCAAAAGGGTAAATGTTGTGCTCCTTGACAAAACCGGCACCCTTACGGTGGGAAAACCGGTGGTTACAGCCACGAGGTGGCTACATGGAGACGAGGGTTTCAAGAACATTTTTTACACCCTCGAAAAACATTCTGAACATCCCTTTGCCCAATCAGTACTCGATTATTTTGGAAATTTGGACGGCTGTCCGTTGCAAACTTTTGAAAGTCTGACGGGAAAAGGGGTAAAAGGGGTAGTAAACGGTAAAACATGGTTTGCGGGTAACGAAAGGCTCATGCGCGAAAACCGCATTACCCTGGAGCTTCCCTTAGAAAAGCAGGCCACCGAATGGATGAAGGAGGCCAAAACCGTTATCTGGTTTGCCGATGATGTACATACCTTAGCCGTGGTCGCCGTGGCCGACACCCTGAAACCCGGTTCAAAAGAGGCCGTTGCTGCCTTAAAAAAGAGCGGGATGGAAGTATATATGCTCACCGGAGACAACGAAGCCACCGCTTGCGAGATCGCAAAAAGTTCGGGAATAACGCAGTACAGGGCGGGCGTTTTGCCCCACGAAAAAGCCGATTTTGTAAAGGAGCTGCAAGCCAAAGGCAACATAGTGGCCATGGCGGGAGACGGTATAAACGACAGCGCGGCACTGGCTCAAGCCGACCTTAGCATAGCCATGGGCAAAGGGAGCGACATGGCCATGGATACCGCTCAAATGACCATTATCTCTTCTGATCTTATGCATATTACAAAGGCCATCCAACTCTCAAAACAAACCGTTGCAACCATTAAGCAAAACCTGTTTTGGGCCTTTATTTACAACCTGATTGCCATCCCGATTGCTGCCGGCATTCTCTATCCCGTAAACGGATTTTTGCTCAACCCGATGATTGGGGGGGCAGCTATGGCGTTAAGCAGTATCAGCGTAGTTACCAACAGCCTGCGTTTGAAAATAAAATAACAGACAGATGAATGTTTTGAGATTAATTATTGGCTTATTTGTCCTCTCCTTTTTTGTGCATGATTGCGGAAAGAAAGAAGCCGGAGTGGTT
>WRJW01000163.1 GCA_009778375.1 Bacteroidota bacterium | reverse complement strand
AAAAAAAACTCGTTTTAAACTATCAAATGCGTACCTTTGGTCATTTAAATACAATTAATGAGACAATTGTTTTGGAAAAATATCGGATTATCAGTACTTTCTGCACTACTGTTTGCCCTTCCTTGGAGGGTTCCCGCAGCCGGATGGTTGCTCTGGTTTGCCTTTGTGCCGCTACTGTGGTTAGAGGCGGATTTTAGACAAAGAAAGGAAAGAGGTTGCTGGATCTACTACGCCCTTACTTTTTTATTGTGGAATGTCCTGACTACTTATTGGATTTATAGGGCAACCCTTTGGGGAGGAGTTGTTGCCGTGGTGGGCAACGCTTTTCAAATGTTCCTGATTTTTGCCCTTTTTCGCTGGGTTAAAAAAAAGACAACGCCCCCAATCGGCTATATCTTTTTGGCGGCTTTATGGATAGCGTGGGAGTATTTTTATTTTGACGCGGAAATCTCCTGGCCCTGGTTGGTGTTGGGTAACGGATTTGGAACGACCACCTTTTTGGTGCAGTGGTACGAATATACCGGCGTATTGGGCGGTTCGTTGTGGGCATTCCTTGCCAATATATTGATTTTAAGATTGATAAAAGAACGAAAAGGGATTATGATTACCGCTGTGGCGCTTGTACTGCCCGTACTCCTTTCTCTGTACAGGTATTGGAGCTATGCAGAAAAACAGAACCCCATAGAAGTAGTCGTGTTGCAGCCCAATATTGACCCTTATAACGATAAATTTGATAATTTGACGCAGGAAGAGCAGGACAGTCGTTTGTTAGAGGTGGCCCAACGGGCCGTCCGCCCCGCCACCCGTTATATCTTTGCCCCTGAGACGGCGGTGGAGGGCGTACTCGAAGAGCATGCAGGGCAAAACGCATCTTTTACAAAATTTCTTCAATTTTTACAGGAGTATCCCCGGGCTGCTTTTGTAGTGGGCGCCGTGTCTACACGTTACTATTCGCCCGCTCCGGATCCTCCCACCGAAACGGCCAAACGTTACGGCGACGGTTGGTACGACCGGTTTAATGCTGCGTTTCAACTCAGTGTGGGAGCGGATCCCTTGGTATATCATAAATCCAAATTAGTCATCGGTGCAGAAAAATCGCCCTACATGAGGTACCTGAAATTTGCCAACAACCTGATCATCGACTTGGGGGGGGCGATGGGGAGTTTTGGTACGCAGTCCGAATCTGCGGTTTTTCCTGCCCCATGGAACCAAAACCTTCAGGTAGGGGTCGCTATATGCTACGAATCGGTATACGGCGAATACTTTGCTTCTTATGTAAAAAAAGGGGCCGGTTTTATGGCGGTGATTACCAACGACGGATGGTGGGGCAATACACCCGGATACCGCCAGCATTTAGCCTTTTCCCGCCTCCGCGCCATAGAGACGCGCCGCAGCATTGCCCGCAGCGCCAATACCGGTATTTCGGCCCTGATCAATCAGCGGGGCGATTTTTTGCAAAAAAGTGCATGGTGGGAGGGAACGTACCTTAGGGGGGATTTGAATATTAACCATACCTTGACTTTTTACGTCCGCCACGGCGATCTGATTGGACGGGCGTCGGTTTATGCGCTGGTGTTGTTATTGGTGTACGGTTTGGCAGATCAGCGAGGGCGAAGGAATAAAAGGACCAAGGCATAGCGATTCCCATTTGGCGTCTACAGCTTTGATCGTCTCTTCCGAGGCGCAAACCATATCGGGCCAGGGGCGAAAAACTCCTTTGTCGCCGGGTTGCTTGCTTCGCGCATCTATATGCAGCGCTCCATCCTCCAATTTCATATCCCTGATGGGGTCGGCATGGTTCCCCATGATCCAGATACACCTGAAAAAATCGTTGAGGTCTACGGCGGCATCCAACACCACTTGGATCAGGGCATTTGTTTTGGCCTGCGGATGGTGTACAAACGAAAAGACGCGGTCGGGGCGAAAGGCATCAGGAATCTGGAGTGCTTCTTCGGGAAATTTTTGGGTGGCGTCTATGCAGATCTTTCCGCCAAAGCCGCATTTGGGGGCGGCGTGGTCGAGCACATCCAAAGGACCTCGGCTAAAAAAGGTATCGTGTAGGGGGCGGTAGTGTTGGAGTATGGCGTGTAAAAGGGCTTTGTAATCGCGAATATCCACCTCGCCGTCTACCACCACCGCCATTTTATTGAGCATCATCTGTCCGGCTCCCCAAAGGGCGTGGGCGATTTTTATGGCTTGTCCGGCATAAGTTTTGGTGATTTTGACTACGACTATGTTGTGGCTGACGCCCGCCACCGGCAGGTGAAAGTCTATGATTTCGGGGGCTACAGATATTTTGAAGGGAGTCAGAAAGATTTTTTCTACGGCTTCCGATATATAGGCGTCCTCCTGCGGAGGAATCCCCACTAAGGTGGCCGGATAGACGGCTCCTTTTTTATGGGTCAGGCAGTTCAAGTGAAATAGAGGATAAAGGTCGGGGAGGGAGTAAAAGCCGGTATGGTCGCCAAACGGCCCCTCCATGACGCGTTCTTCTTTTGCTTCTATATACCCTTCCAACACAAAGTCGCAATCTTCGGGTACCGAAAGGTCAATAGAAAGACAGGGTACCAAAGATACCGCTTTATTCCGAAGAAAGCCGGCAAGGAGGTATTCGTCCATCCCGTCGGGGAGGGGGGCGGCGGCGCAAAAGGAGTAGACGGGATCTCCGCCCAAACAGACGGCCACCGGAAAACGTGCTTCCTTACAGGCGGCAAAATGGCGCGCACCCGTCTTGTGTTTGTGCCAGTGCATGCCGGTGCGGTCCTTGCCAAACACCTGCATCCGGTACATGCCTACGTTCCGTTTGCCCCTTTCGGGGTCGCGGGTATGCACTAAGGGGAGGGTAATATAGCGCCCGCCATCTTTGGGCCAGCATTGGAGGATCGGGAGGAGGTTGAGGTCGGGTTGCAGATAGATTACCTCTTGACAGGCGCCCGGCCCTTTTTTGTTTTGGGGCGTCCAGGAGGCTGCTTCGTTGAGTTGGGGCAGCAGTTTGATTTTATCCCTCCATCCCTGAGGAGTTTGGGTAAAGAGGGAGGTCCATTCTTCAATACGTCTGGGGATCTGATCCAATTGGGCTACGCCCAAAGCGGCGGCGATGCGCTCTTTTGATCCCATCATGTTGGTTAGTACGGGAAAAGGGGTGCCGGTGTTTTCAAAAAGGAGGGCTTTGCCTCCTCCGGGCTGCTTGCTCATTCGGTCGGTGACTTCTGCGATTTCGAGCACCGGATCCACAAATTCCCGAATGCGCAACAGGGCGCCCATTTCTTCTAATTTGGCAATAAAACGATTCATGGCCGTTGAGAGAGGATTAGATCTAAAAGATGGGCGTCCAATTCTCTGCCGATAATCGTTTTGTGGCTGTCCATCAAAAAGATTCGGGGGGTACCGGTTACGTTATATAATTTATGAAATCCGGAGGAAAAATCGGGATCCCATACATGGATCCATTCGGCAGGGAGGTCGGCTATGTAACGGAGCCAAGCCTCCATGTTGTCCTGAGTATACACGGCATAGACGGCTATTTTCCTTGATTGATATTTTTCATAAACTTGTCGGATCAAAGGCATTTGTTCGCTGCATACTGCGCAATCTTTGTCGTAAAAGAGAAGTATGGTATAGTCGGCTTCCAACTCTTTGAGCGATACTAAGCACCCGTTGGGGTCTGGCAGGCTAAGTTCAGGGGCTGTTTTTCCGATTAAGGAGGGTTCGTTAAAGGCTACGTAGGTATGCAGATATTGCTCCAATTCTTCGTTATCGGCATGTAATTCTCCGTCGATATATTTTTTGGCGATGTGTACCGCCACGTTTTCCATACCCATAATGGGGGAGGTGATAAAATATTGGAGCAACAGGGATCCGCAGCGATTTTTTACTTCCGGGCTGGGGCACCGTTCCAGTATCTGATCAACATCAACAATCACCGAATCGGGAAGGGGAGGGAGGGCCTGGGTAAAATAGCGGTCAAACATCCCTTGAAGTGTGGCGTACGCCCTATCCTGATCCTGAGGGGGCAGCAGGCAGTAGAGTATGGCGGCCAGGATGATCAGGGGTTTCATTTGGGTAGCTGCACAAATTGGTTGAGGTCAATGCCGGAGGGGATAAAGCGTTGGGCGTCCCCCCCATTTAAGAGTACATCCCGAACGACGGTGGAGGATATAAAGGAAAATTCGGGTCCGGCCGGAATAAAAACCGTTCTGATTTCCGGCGCCATTTTTTGATTGGCTTGGGCAATAACCTGTTCCAATTCAAAGTCTGTGGTGGTGCGCAATCCCCGTACAATAAAATGAATCCCCATGGAGGTGCAAAAATCAACCGTGAGGCCGGTATAACTGCACACCTCTACGCCCCTGTATCCGGCTGTGGCTATTTTGATCATCTTTATACGGTCTTCGGGGCTAAAAAGTCCCGCTTTTTGGGTATTGTACCCAATAGCCACGGTTACGCCGTCAAAGAGGTCAAGGGCAGATTTGAGCACATCTAAATGTCCTAAGGTAAAGGGATCAAAGGATCCGGGAAAAACGGCAAAACGATTCATAAAACGAAGATCAGGATACAAAGATAATAGAATAAGCCAACAAATCAGAGGGCCCAGTCAATCGGCGTTAATCCCTGCTGTTGCAATAGGGCGTTGGTTTGTGAAAAGTGGCGGTTGCCAAAGAAGGCGCCACGCGAGAGGGGAGAGGGGTGGGCGGATTCCAATATGTGGTGCTTAGCGGTATCAATCATATCCCTTTTGGCTCGAGCAAAGTTTCCCCAAAGCAAAAAGACAAGGCCCGAACGTTGTTTGGATAGGGTTTTGATTACGGCATCGGTAAAGGTTTGCCATCCGATTTGGCTGTGGGAGGCGGGGGCTCCGGCACGAACGGTCAGAACGGCGTTGAGCAAAAATACTCCCTGTTCCGCCCAATGTTCCAAGCAGGCATGGCGGGGAATGGGGATGCCCAAATCGGTATGCAATTCTTTAAATATATTTTGCACCGAAGGGGGAGGCGGAACCCCTTGGGGAACCGAAAAGCAGAGGCCGTGGGCCTGAAGGGGGCCGTGGTAGGGGTCCTGCCCCAAAATCACGACCTTGACTTTGTCAAAAGGCGTCAGGTCAAAAGCATTAAAAATCAATTTTGCGGGGGGATAAATAGTGACACCCGATCCGATTTCCCGCCGGACGGTACCGGAAAGTTGTTTAAAATATTCTTTTTCAAATTCGGGAGATAGGGCGGCTTTCCAGCCCGCTTCCATGCGCACTTCTACCGGTCGCCAACTCCCTGCCTTATTCTGGAAGTCGGCTTCCTGCTCTTGCGCTTCGTTGAGCTCAGAGTAAGACATACTCCAAAACTTCCTTAATACTCTTTACATACGTAAAGCTAAGCCCTTGAACGTATTCCGGTTTAATCTCTTCTACGTCTCTCTGATTTTCGGCGGAGAGAATAATATCTTTAATGCCGGCGCGTTTGGCTGCTAAGATTTTCTCTTTGATTCCACCTACGGGCAATACCTTACCCCTCAAGGTCATTTCTCCGGTCATGGCCACTTTTTCGCGTACCGGTTTCTGCATAAAGGAAGAGGCCATGGCGCAAACGATGGCAATGCCGGCCGAAGGGCCGTCTTTGGGTATGGCTCCTTCGGGAACATGTATGTGAACATCCCATTTAGCCACTTCGGCAGGATCCATCCTGATCAGACCGGAATGGGCTTTGAGGTACTGCTGGGCTATAATGGTCGATTCTTTCATCACCTCGCCCAAGTTGCCGGTAGAGGTCAACAGACCTTTGCCTTTGTTCAGGCTTGATTCCACAAAGAGTATTTCGCCCCCGTTTTCTGTCCATGCCAAGCCGGTGACCACGCCGGGTACGTTGTTACCCTCTAAACTGTCGGGTTTGTGCAGGGGGAGTCCTAAGGTTTTTCTGAGTTCTTCCTGCGTAGGAGTAATGCTGTATGGTTCTTCAAAGGCGATTTTTTTAGCCGTGCTGCGGGCAATTTTGGCCAATTGCTTCTCTAACATACGCACTCCCGATTCGCGGGTATATTCGTCAATAATCAATTGGAGGTTTTGTTTAGAGAGTTTGAGCTGTTTGGATTTGAGTCCATGTACCTCTAATTGCTTGGGTAAGAGATAATCGTAGGCGATGTGCTGTTTTTCGTCCGCCAAATAGCCGCTGATGGGAATCAATTCCATCCGGTCGCGGAGGGCAGGGTGAATGGCGCTGATGTTGTTGGCAGTTGTAATAAACAGTACCTTAGATAGATCATAATCCATATCCAAGTAGTTGTCATGAAAACTGACATTTTGTTCAGGGTCCAATACCTCAAGGAGGGCGGCAGCCGGATCGCCCCGGAAATCGGCCCCTACTTTGTCGATCTCGTCTAAAATAATGAGGGGATTGGATGATTTGCATTTTTTGATGGTCTGGATAATCCGGCCGGGCATGGCCCCTATATAGGTTTTGCGGTGGCCCCGTATTTCGGCTTCGTCGTGGAGGCCGCCCAAGGAGATGCGTCCCAGGTTACGTCCGAGCGCCCTTGCTACAGAGCGTCCCAGCGAGGTTTTGCCCACGCCCGGAGGACCGTAGAGGCAGATAATAGGCGACTTCATATCTCCTTTTAATTTGAGTACCGACAAGTATTCCAAAATGCGCTCTTTTACCTGTTCAAGGCCGTAATGATCCTCGTTTAGTATTTTGCGAACCCGTTTGAGGTTGAGTTTGTCTTTGGTGACTTCGTTCCAGGGGAGGTCGATCAGGAATTGGAGGTAGTTGAGTTGAATACTAAAATCCGGAGAGTGGGGATGAGTACGTTCCAATTTAGTCATCTCTTTTTCAAAAGTTAAACCTACTGCCTGAGGCCACTTCTTGGTTTTAGCCTGCTTGCGCAACTCCTCTATATCCTGCGTACTGTTCATGCCCAATTCGTCCTGAATCGTCTTGAGTTGGTTGTTAAGGTAGTATTCGCGTTGTTGCTGGTCTATCTCCTTGCGGACTTTTTGGCGAATGTCGTCTTTGATTTTAAGGAGTTCTATTTGCTGGTTGAGCAAAGTCAAGAGTTTGAGCCCCCGTTCTTTTAAGTTTCCTTCGGCCAATAGCGCGAGTTTTTCGTCCAACTGTTCCATCTCCACATTGGAGGCAATAAAATTGATCAAAAACTCTACGCCCTCTAAATTCTTAATGGCAAAGGCGGCTTCCTGCGGCATGTTGGGCGACAACCGGAGGATTTGAAGGGCGGAGTCCTTAATGGCCCCCGTAATGGCCGCCACGTCGGAATCCGAATCGGAGAGTTTGTCTTTCAGGTACCTGACTTTGGCCCTGATATAGGGGTTTTCGGCAACGATTTGCAGCAGCTCTATGCGGGTATAGCCGTGGAGGATGGCAGTAAGCCCTCCATCGGGCATTTCAATGATCTTGAGCACACGGGCCAGGCAGCCAAAACGAAAAAGGTCTGCCGACTTGGGGTCGTCTACGTCGGGATTCAATTGGGTAACGGCGCCCAGCAACTTGGTGGTTTCAAATACTTCCCGAATCAGTTTAACCGATTTGTCCCGTCCTACCGTTATGGGAATCAAGGTGTGGGGAAACAGGATCGCATTCCTCAAGACTAAGATCGGCAAATCGGAGGGAAGATCTATGGCATTAACGTCTGCATTCTCGTCCATGTTCAGAATCGGAAATATACTCACCTCGTC
>WRJW01000162.1 GCA_009778375.1 Bacteroidota bacterium | reverse complement strand
ATGAATAGTAAACAAGTACTCCCCATTTTGATCTTTTCGCTCTTTGGCTATCTTATGCTGACTCCCTCCTGTGCCAACACCAGCGCTCCTCCCAGCGGAGGGCGTAAAGATACCATCCCTCCGATTTTGTTGCGCACCAATCCGGCCCCTAACTCCGTTCTTTTTAAAGGAAAACGAATCGAATTAACCTTTAATGAATATGTAAAATTAAACGACGCCACCAATCAAATTTACCTCTCTCCGCCCCAGTCAAAGCGACCGGTAGCGGTAGTGAAGGGTAAATCGGTGGTGGTCACTTTTTCACAACTTCTTGATTCAGCCACTACTTATAACCTCCAATTTGGCCGCGCTATTCAAGACAACAACGAGGGGAACCCTTTTGGAGCCTACAGTTTTAGCTTTTCTACCGGTTCCGAACTCGACAGTTTAGTTTTTTCGGGCTATATAGCAGACGCGCAAACCCTTATGCCCATCGAAAACGCCAGTATACTCCTCCATACCAATCTTTCGGATACGGCCGTATACAAAACCCTTCCAAAAGCCTTGGGCAAAACAGACCGTTGGGGCTATTTTTATCTCCCCAACCTCAAACCTATCCCCTATCGGGTATTTGCCGTAGAAGACCAAAACCGCAACAATAAATTCGACCCCGACAACGAAACCATCGCCTTTTTAGAGACCCTTTTTGTGCCGCTCCATCTCTTTGATCAGGAACGCAGGAGCGAGATTTTGGTCGATGCCAAAGACACCCTGAGCATGCTGAACCGCCCCATTGAACAGACCCTATATTTGTTTAAAGAAAAGCCTAAACGTCAAATACTCAGAGATAAGGCACGTCCCCAAGCAAGGATGTTTTACTTTACTTTTAGCGCTCCATCCGCACAGGTGCTGCACATAGATATTCAGGGAGTAGATTCCTCATCGATCATCCACGAGCGCACTTTTTGGGGAGATACCCTACGCTACTGGATACGGGATCTTTCGCTGCCCGATACGCTCAGAGGTACGGTACGATACCTTAAAACAGACTCTCTGAACCAGCTCTCTCCGGCCGAGGAGCGTTTTAACCTCACCCTTCCCAAAGAAGAAGCAAACAACCGTAACCGTTTAGCGCCAAGAGGGCAACAACCTCAGGAAGAAAAAAAAGATATCCTTAAAATAGAGCTCATAGCTCGGGGCGAATGGGTGGAACAACAAGGTATTGAATTTGTTTGCTCCGCCTATCCCCTGTCCGTAAATACCGAATCCATTGCCCTGCAATACAGCACCCCAAGAAACGAAATCATTAAACTCCCCTTTACGTTGCAAAAGGACTCCTTAGATGGCTGCCGTTATTACCTGCAGACCCAAAAGTGGATTCCGGAGACCGAATACACCCTTGTTGTACTGCAAAACACCTTTACCGACGTATACGGCTTTGCCAATGATTCCCTCTCTCAAAAAGTAACCATTCCCGACCCGGGCAAATTTGGATCCATAACGGTGATCTTAAAGGGGGGAGAAGGATCCTATATCGTGGAGCTCTTGCCCGAGACGCGAGATAAGATTACCCGTACGCTCTACATGAAGTCGGGAGAGACGGGAATTTTCCCTTACCTTGCAGATGGAAATTATGTAATTCGAATAACCGAAGACAAAAACGGAAACAAAGTGTGGGATACCGGAGACTTTGCGCTCGGTTTACTCCCGGAAAGAGTTCGCTTTTACCAATTTTCCAACGGAACGGATATCATCGAAATCACAGATAAACTCGAATTAGAACAAACCATTGACCTTGACGAACTTTTTAGCCATGATGTTGCGCCTGCCATTCCTCCCAAAACTTCCAGATAAAAAAGCTATCAAACTATTTATAATCTTATCTCTATGCTGTGCTTTTTCTGCTAAGGCCCAGCATTTGGTAGGGTTGCGCGGAGGATATGCCCTCTCCGGTTTAGACGTTCAATTTTCTAATACCGAAAAAAATACAGGTACGCCCATTAATTTTTCTCTGCTCTATACTTATTACCATAGTATGTGGGGGTTAAGCCACTTCTTTGGCATCCAGACAGGCATTAATTATGCCGAGCAGGGATTTGTGGAGACATATCCTGCCTATCCTGATTATCAGGAGATTACCCGTTACCGTGTGGTAGAGGTACCCCTGATTTCTCAATTTCACATCGATTTTTGGAAGATGCGCCTGTTGCTGAATGTGGGAGCCTTTGCCGGTTATCGCCTGAGCGCCAACTTTCAAAAGGCAGAAAATCCATTGAATCCTTTTGAAAACATCACCAAAAAAAGTCTTATTTTTGATTGTTACGATAGACGCGCCGATTTTGGATTTATTGGAGGCGGCGGTTTGGCATTTAAAATGACTCCCTTTGAGATCCAATTGGAATGTAACTATCAATACTCCCTATCTGCGCTCTATAATCCCAAAAAGGATAGCAACCTCTATTACGTCTACTCCTATCCCCATCAACTTATTTTTTCCATGGCCTTGTTTTTTCAACTCTCCAAATAAACATTAAACTTTTTTTCCTAAATTTGCACACCAATTATTAATCAATCTACTTTTTAAAAACTATGAACATCATTGACAGAGTTAAAAATGTACTGATCAGCCCCAAAACAGAATGGCCGGTCATTGACGGGGAAAATACCTCCCACGTAAAGGTATTAACCACATACGTAGCGCTATTGGCACTAATTCCCGCCATTGCCTCCTTTATCGGCTACGGAATCATCGGATATAACGTGCTCGGATTCCACTTTGCCTCCATCGGTCTGGGAATCAGGCATGCTATTATTCAGTATATCACTATGGTAGGCGGCGTTTACCTCACCGCATTGGTTATCGATCTTTTGGCGGCAAACTTTGGCTCCCAAAAGAATTTTGACAAGGCGTTTTCCTTAGTAGCGTACGCTTATACGCCCGCTTTTGTCGGAGGTATCTTTTATTTTTATCATCCGCTTGGTATATTGGCAAGTTTAGCCAGTATTTACAGTCTATACCTGCTCTACATTGGCCTGGCACCGATGATGAAAACACCTTCCGAAAAGCAAACCTCCTACTTTGTGGTTAGTTTATTGGTCATGTTAGCCGCATTCTTTGTATTATCCTTAGTTCTGGGCGCCGTTCTTTTAAGCAGCACCGCTTTTAGCTTCTAATTTCGTCAAAATAGAAAACTATGAATACACATTTCAAAATCATCACTGTGGCTTTAGCCATAGCTTTTGGAGTTGTTTCCTGCGGCGGTAAAGGAGGCTCGGTTGATACAGCCCTCTCGCGGATCGAAAAAGCTATGGACAAAGTCGAGAAAAACAAAACTTCGATGACTGAAGCCGATTGGAAAGAGTTAGGCACAGATCTGGAAGAGGCTGCCAAGATTTTGACCGAAGCCTTAGAAAGCGATCAGGTCGGAGTTATGAAAAAAATGAAAATCTCCGCCGTCATGTTGCGCTATGCCCTTGTGGCGGGCGAAGCTGCGCTCCATACTGCGGCAGACTCGCTAAAAGTACAGTTAGAAGATCTTAACTTGCAAAAACTGCTTGACAGCGACGAAATGAAAGATGCTGTGCAGGAGATGCAAAAAGCTTCCGAAGAGTTACAGAAGCTCATTCAATAAGAACGCTTTTATCCCAACCCTTCTCCCACAATATGAGGAGGAAAACCCATCCCGTATATGCAGGCGCCCTGACCCTTGGAGGAGGGGCGCCTGTTTCTGTACAAAGCATGTGCAACACAGCCACTCAGGACGTAGAAGTTTCCTTGGCCCAGTGTATAGGCCTGCATAATGCCGGAGTTGATTTAATTCGACTCACTACACAAGGACTTAAAGAGGTAGAGGCGCTTGGAGCGATTAAAATTCGTTTGCGTCAATTGGCGATAAATACGCCTTTGGCGGCCGATGTACATTTTTTGCCCGAAGTGGCCATGGCTGCAGCCGTAGTCGCCGATAAAGTGCGGATTAACCCCGGTAATTTTGCCCACAGCATTCAAGAGGGAAAGGGAGCGTTTTTACACTTATTGGAAGTGTGCCGACTCCACCATACCGCCTTGCGCATAGGGGTTAACCACGGATCTTTGGGTGCAGACGCACTTTCTCGCTTTGGCGATACGCCACAAGGGATGTCCTATTTGGCCATAGAGTGGTTAAAATTGTGTCAAGAGGCCTATTTTGATCAAGTAGTGGTATCAATGAAGTCGAGCAATACCCGTGTAATGGTGGCGGCTTATCGCGAACTTGCAGCCGCCATGGAAGGGGCAGGTATGACCTACCCCCTCCATTTGGGCGTTACCGAGGCGGGCAGCGGACGAGAAGGACGTATGAAAGGATGTGTAGCCATGGCCACCCTGCTGCATGAGGGGATTGGCGACACCATCAGGGTCTCTTTGACCGAGCCTCCCGAAAACGAAATTCCGGTGGGGAAAGCCATGGTAGCCTATATGCGCCATCATCCGCTCCCCTCCACTCCTCCTCGCTCCTATTTTTACCAACTTCCCTCCTTTGAAGCCCTCACTATTGCCGCTTCCTGCGATGCAGGACCTTTCTTGTTGGACGGCACAGTTCACAAAGTGTTGTTGAAAGCCGAAATTGCCGGAAAAAAGTTAAGTCGAGAAGAAACCGCCGATTTTAACGCCGATTTGTTGCAGGCCGCCCGCTGCCGTTTTTCCAAACCCGAATATATTGCCTGCCCGGGTTGCGGCCGAACCCTTTTTGATATAGAAAAAACTTTAGAGGATGTCAAAGCGCATACCGCTCATTTAAAGGGAGTATCCATTGCCGTTATGGGCTGCATTGTAAATGGGCCGGGCGAAATGGCCGATGCCCATTACGGCTTTGTAGGCGCCGGAAAAGGAAAAATAACGCTTTATCGAGGAAAAACGCCCATACTCCGTGCCATTCCTCAGGAAGAAGCGGTAACGGCCTTACTACAGATGATTACAGAGGATCAAAATCCTACCTGCCCCCTATAGCAAAAACGGATAAACTTTCGTGCCCCTCCTCATCTACGCTTTGAACGGCAAAGAAATAGTTGTCTTTGCTCAACGGAAGAGCCATACAGGTATCGGCCGTAAATATCTTGCGCTCCCAAGTCGAAACATCTGTCCGGCGCAACAACACATAGTATCCCTTAGGTTTGTTGCCCTGCTGCGGCGCTTGCCACGTAAGTTCCGCCACATTGGTCAAACGCGAAGCATTGGATAGCCGTACATTTTCGGGGATAAACGGGGCTAAAGCCATATTATAGGCCGATGCCAGATTGACCCCTGCATTTTTGCGGAGGTATTCCCAATCAATGCCCCAAGGCATATCTCCATAGCGAATTCCTTCCCGCTCGGCTACATCCTGATGGGTGCGGTCGTAATTTTCGTTGACCTCCGTAAGACGCACGGCAGCAAAGCCTTCCCGCGAAAAAGGGGTATGGTCTCCGCCGCGTCCAAAACGATCGGTACGGTAAATGAGCTGCAAAGTCATATTTGCCACATAGCGTTCTCCCAACTCCTTTACATAGCGCGCCAACTGTCGGGCGGGACTGTCGTTCTCTGCGGCGTTATAGATGCGCTGCTGGCGCTGGGCGTCCGTTTCGGAAAACGGAATCCCTTCGGAAAAGACCCGCAGCACGGTATTGTCGTGGGTAGCCGTTTCGCTTCCTTCGGCGTTTCCGATCATATCGTTATTTAGCACGGCAATCAGATTCCATCCCTCCTCTGCAGCTATTTTGGCCATCTGCCGCGCCCCCCACAATCCATGCTCCTCGCCCGAAAGAAACATCAGTTTGATGGTGGCGCCAAGGGTTTGAGTAGATAATATGCGGGCTATTTCTAAAAGCGCCGCTACACCGCTGCCGTCGTCATTGGCTCCGGGTGCAAAGGCTGCCCCGTCGTTACCGTTGCCGCCGCGACTGTCGTAATGAGCCAAAAGGGCGATCACACGCTCATCGCTACCTTTAAGCGTAGCTACCACATTTTCCAACTCCAGTTCGGTTTCCGACCTCGGCGCCGTGGCCTTATAGGTTATTTTTTCTACGGACATACGTCCGTTGGAGACATAAGCGTATTCGGTCAACCTGTTGTATAAATATTGAGCGGCAGCCCCAATCCCCTGTTTAGGGTCTGTTTGGGAACTGAGGTTATTGCGGGTGTTAAACCGCACTAAATCGTCCACCGTTTGCTTCATGTTTGACACAGAAATAGCCTGTACGGCCCGACTTATGGAGGCGTCCCGGTTATCGATCACCTGCCCCAACACTACGGAAGGGAGGAGTAAAAAAATAAGAAGAGAAGATTTCATATAATAAATGTAAGCTAAATTAAGGATACTATCATTTCACAGGTAGCGATGATTTGCGATGGGCAGGCGACTTTTGATTTTACCAAAATCATGTCGCCCATCTCTTCTACTAAATGTATGGAAGTGGTTAATGCCGCTCCGGCAGCAGGGAGCGCTTTAATCGTCAAATTACGGATAGATCCTATAACCCCCTTGCGGACTACACCCTTGGTCTCTTTGCCGTACAGCGCTAAATAACCCATGCGGGCGGCAGTGGTTTGCGCCATATTCTCCAAGATGCCGGAGGCCGAAAGTCTACGGTCGAAGAAAAAGAGTCCATTCGATGCTACGGTATACGTCGTTTGGGTAAATTGCGCGTCACAATAGCGCAAAGTATCGATCATCACCATCGGAGGACGCTGGGGAATCAGGGTCTCTACAGGGATAAGTATGCCCGCTCGCTTCATGCCTGTTCGCAATAAAGTCGGCCTCCTTCTATCCGCACCACCCTAACCTCTGCTCCTTTGGCAATCATGCCAAATTCGGCGCTGGCTTCGTACAGCTTATGATCTAAAAGCACTTTTCCGGCAGGCTTTAAATCGGAAAAAACAAGGGCAGCGCTTCCGATCAACGAAGATTCGACAACCGGCACCCCCACAAACCCTTTATCCCCCTCCAATTCGGTTCTGAGCGCTACGGCATTAAAGAAGCGGGTGGGATAAATACGGTGCACCATCCAAAGCAGCCCCGCCAAAGATAAAAATCCCGAAATCGTTACCACAGAAATAGGTTTTACCACCAAAACCCAGTTAAACGGACCGGGGAATCTAAAGACGCTCTTGTCGATCATCGACAATATCAGGCCCAAAGCAAAAAGGACGATTCCGCTAATGCCCAAAAAGCCGAATCCGGGCGTCACAAAAATTTCTACAAAAATGAGTGCAAGACCAGCTATCACCATCAATAACTCCCAATATTGGGCAATCCCCTCCAAATAAAGGGGTAAAAAGTAGAGGAGGGCGGCAGTAATGGCAAGAATCAGGGGAAAACCAACACCGGGGGTTTGCAATTCAAAATAGATACCTCCAATGATCACCATAATCAACAATCCCTGAATCAGCGGCAGCAGAAAAAAGCCAATGATCCGGTCTAAGGCCGTCGGGGCATACGCTTCAAACCGATATTCCCCTACCCCAAGCAAACCGATCACCTCTTCTATGCTTTGCGCCTTCCCCTCGCAATAATCATGTTCCATTGCCTCTTCGGTGGTAAAATTCAATACGTTGGCGCTGTCCTTTCCTACCATGGCTTCGGCAATGGCCGGATCGCGGCGCCACACCTCTAC
>WRJW01000161.1 GCA_009778375.1 Bacteroidota bacterium | reverse complement strand
GGTAAAAAGAAATGCTTACCTTTGAGTCGCTATGGAAAATTTTAAATACTTAATAATTACTTTTATTATGACTGGATGTACCCTTTCGTCCTCCAACAATGAACCTGTTAAGGCTACGATTATAGCCTTGGAAGAAGAGGCATTAAGAGAATGGAATAATGGAAATCCTGATGGGTTTATTGCGTTATCGTCCGACGATGTTGTTTATTTTGACCCGACGTTAGAAAATCAACTTGTGGGTAAAAAAGCACTGGAAGATTATTATAATCCAATAAGGGGGAAAGATAAAACCACCCTGTATAAAATGATTAATCCTGTGGTTCAGTTATCCTCCGAGATTGCCGTTTTGTCATTTCATTACGAGGCTTATATGGATAGTTTGATGATCAAATTGAACTGCACGGAGGTCTACAAATTGAATTCATCTAATCAGTGGAAAATAATCCATACTCACTGGTCTTTTGTTCAACCGTAATAAACAAATCATGGAAATCAGATCACTTGAAAAAACAAATTTTGAGACAATTGCCAAAGCGTGTATGCAGGCTTTTTCCGATTATGAGATTCAGTTAAACGCAGAAGAACTTAAAACCATGTGGAAAAGGCGTGGTTTTAGCCCGGATTTATCGTTTGCAGCATTCGAGGGAGAAGATATTGCGGCCTATACACTCAATGGCATTGGTAACTTCAATGGAATCGCCATGGCCTATGACACCGGAACAGGAACGTTGAAAAGGTACAGAGGACAAGGATGGGCAACAAAGATTTTTGAATATTCAATTCCGTATTTAAAAGCAGCTAATATCAATCATTATCTTTTAGAAGTGCTGCAACATAATACAAAAGCAGTTTCCGTTTATCAAAAAATCGGTTTTGAGGTAACTCGTGAATTCAACTATTTTATGTGGAAAAACGAAGAGCTTAAAAATGATATCAAAAGGATTAAAGTACCCTGTTCCATAGAGAAAATTGACATTGAGAAACACGCTTATATTCAAGATTTTTGGGATTTTTACCCCTCGTGGCAGAATAGTTTTGAATCTATTCAAAGAACGCGTGAAGACTTTATCAGTTTGGGAGCATCTGCAGAGGGTAAACTTGTGGGATATTGCGTTTTTGAGCCTGTTTCCGGAGATATTACGCAAATAGCTGTTGACAAATCATATAGGAGAAACGGAATTGCCTCGTTATTACTTCACGAAGCAGAAAAACTCAATAAAAACACCGGAATGAAGTTAATAAATACAGCTATTTCCTGCCTCTCGATTATCGAATTTTTAAAAGTGAAAAAAATCGAAATATCGGGGAAACAATTCGAGATGATCAAGGAACTATAATAAGGGGCAAGGCCTGCAAAGCCGTTAGCGCAGGAATAAATAATTAATTTAAAATGTTTTATAATATTCGCAACAGAGATTTAATATTATTGATCGTTTCGGTTTTATCGTTGAGCAATCTGCATGCGCAGACAAAAGTCATTGCCCATCGCGGATACTGGAACTGCGAAGGGTCGGCACAAAATTCCATAACTTCGCTCCAAAAAGCGCAGGAATTAAATATCTACGGTTCTGAATTTGACGTGTGGATGACCACCGACGGGGTATTGGTCATCAACCACGACGGGGTCATAGATGGTTTGAAAATTGAAGACGTTGATTACGCGCAATTGAAAGAGAAACTTTTGAAAAATGGCGAAAAACTGCCATTGCTGGAGGAGTATTTGCTGCAAGGTAAAAAGGAACGGAAAACCAGGCTGATTCTTGAACTGAAACCTCACAACAGCAAGGAAAAAGAGGAGAGAGCAGTCGCCGCAGTCGTCAAATTGGTAGATAAGCACAACATGAGAAGGCAAATAGAATATATCTCGTTCCGTCTGGGTATATGCAAAGAATTTGTACGCCTTGATCGCAAAGCAAAAGTGGCATACCTCAACGGAGACCTCGCTCCCAAAGAACTAAAAGCGATCCATATAAATGGCATTGATTACCATTACACCGTCCTGCAAAAAAACAGAGCGTGGGTTGACGAAGCCCGCAAGTTAAAAATGACGGTAAATGTGTGGACGGTAAACAGCAAAGAAATCATGCAGGAAATGATGGCAGCGGGAGTAGATTTTATCACTACGGATGATCCGGTTCTTTGCAAGGAAACGCTACGACCAAAGCCTGTTGCGCCCCCACGCTCAGGCTCTCCCCTACCCGCACAACCTGCCCGGTAATCACGTCAACTCCTTGAACATACCCCGCAGTAATTTCTGCAAAGCGGCCCCAATCAACAACTTGCTCACTAAGGCAATTATTGATGGCTACCATCACCATTTCCTCCTCGGTATACCTGAAATAGACATAAAAATTATTGTCGACCGGTACAAAGTGCATCATCTTTCCATCGTGAATCGCCTTTGCCCCTTTGCGCCAGTTAAACAACTTTTTAGTATATTCAAATACCTCATTTTCTGTTTTGGAGCGACCGGAGGCCGTAAATACCGACCGTGCATCGTCCGGCCAACCTCCCGGCATATCCAAACGCTCCGGGCCATGCCCCTGCTCCTTTTTGTTATACAACATTACCTCGGAACCGTAATAGAGTTGGGGCATCCCGCGCATGGTGGCCAATAACGCCATCACCATTTTCTGCTTCTCCTTCTTGCCCTTTAGCAGGTAGGCCATCCGGTTGGTATCGTGGTTATCGGCAAAAATCATCAGATTGTTGGGATGTGCATATATAAAATCTTGGGTCAAAGAGTTGTATACCTGCAGCAACCCTTGGCCCCAAGGAGGCACACTGTCTTTTACAAAACACGCTGCAATAGCCTCCTGTAAGGGAAAATCCATAGCAGAAGGCAACTGATTGGCAAAAAACGAAATCATGAGGGGGGTGGCGAACCAAGCCTCGGCCACAATATTTAACCGCGGATACTCCGCTACTATATTTTTAGTCCATTGAGCCATAGCCTGCTTATCGCTATAAGGGTATGTATCAACCCGCAAGCCGTCTAATCCGGCAAATTCGATCCACCATACGGCCATTTGGGTAAAATAGGTAAGTACGTACGGATTAGTAAGGTTCATGTCGGGCATGGAAGTGTCAAACCACCCCTGGACGCACAAATCCTGATCGTATTGGGAGGCATGAGGATCAAAATGAGAAGCCATTTGGAAATTGGAACGGGTGAATTGGGGAAACTGGTTGATCCAGGAGGCAAAAGGGAGGTCGTCCATCCACCAGTGGGCCGTACCGCAATGGTTAGGCACCATGTCCATAATGATTTTAATGCCCCGCTCATGTGCCATATCCACCATTTGCCGGTAAAGAGCGTTGTTGCCAAAGCGGGGGTCAATGCGGTAATAATCGGCGCAGGCATAACCATGGTAGGAGGTTTGTGGCTCGTTGTCAAACAACAAAGGGGTGCTCCATACAGCCGTTACACCCAATTCCTGCAGGTAGTCAAGATGGTTTATTATTCCCTGAATATCACCACCGTGTCGGCCGTACGCAAGCGCTCTGTTTGCAAGCTCCGACGCCTCTCTGTGGTTGTCGTTGGTTGGATCGCCGTTGGCAAAACGATCGGGCATAATCAGGTAAATCATATCTTGGGGGCCAAAACCGGCACGCTGGGCAGAGCCTTCTCTACGGGCTTGGATAACGTAAGAGTGGGTGATTTTATGCGTGCCCAGCGTAAACTCAAAAGTGTAGGTTCCGGCGGAGGCATCCGGCGCGATCAATACATCTACAAAGAGGTAATTGGGGCTCTCGGCCCGATGAACGCCGATGATTTCCATGCCTTTTTCTAAGCATTGTACCCGAGCTTGTTGCAAATCTTTGCCATAAAACATGATTTGCAGGGGCGTCTGCATACCTGTCCACCAGTTCAGGGGTTCTACGCGTTCAATCTTCATTTGTGCGCACACGATTTGGGTCGATACAAAAAAACAAAAAAGGAAAATGATTTTTCTCATGGCAAGACATACTAATGTATAAAGAGTTTATACTCCCAAGGTTCCAAGCAGTCAATAGCCTTTAATTCGGGATCATCGCTTTCAAAAGAGGGAACCTGAGGTTGGGCGCTCAGGTTAAAGACCGCAACCACCTTATTGCCTGTTACGGCGCGTTCAAACGAAAATACCGCCGCAGGAGTTGAGTTGGTAATTTTTACTAATTTGCCTCCTTGCCCCTGACTGTACAAAGCCGGGTTGTCCTTACGCAGTTGATTCAAATCGCGGTAAAAAGGGGTAAAATCCAAGGGGTCCGTCCAATCAATTTCATCTTTTTCAAAAAAGAGGAGGCGCCGATCAAAACCCGATTCCTGACCATTATAAATCAAAGGCATACCCGGCAACACATAAGTTAAGGCCGCAAAGGTTCGGGCAGCAGCTCCCATCCGTTCAAATTCGGTGCCCTGCCACGAATTTTCGTCGTGGTTAGAGGTAAAATAGAGGGGGATGGCGTATGGGGGAAAGCGATCGAGCATCTCTGTACAAGCAATCCAAAACTCATTGGCATCTGCCTCACCCTGCGCTATCTGGTTCATTACGTGGTGCAGGTGCCAGGCGTAATAGACGTCAAAAGCTTTTTGCTGCAAAGGAGGCTCCTCGGCTTCGGCCAGCATAAACAAATCGGGCTTGATGGCCTTTATTTCCGTTACCGCAGCTTCCCAAAAATCGACCGGAATATTCCAGGCCACGTCGCATCGAAAACCGTCAATCTGGGTCTCTGCTACCCAAAAGCGCATGGCGTCGATCATGGCGCGGCGCATATCTTGATTATCAAAGTCCAACTGAGCAATGTCGGTCCAATCGTATTGAATCTCAAAATTGCCCAGACTGTCGGTTCTATACCAATCTTTATGTTCCGACCAGACGGCGTCCGGCGAGGTATGGTTGGCCACCCAGTCGATGATAAGCTTAAAACCCATTTCGTGGGCGGTAGTTACTAAGGATTTAAAGTCGTCCAACGTGCCAAATTCGGGATTGACCGCAGTATAGTCCTTAACGGCGTAATAACTCCCAAGGCTCCCTTTTCTTTCTACTTCGCCGATGGGATGTATGGGCATCAGCCACAGCACATCTACGCCCAAGTCTTTGAGGCGGGGCAGATGGTGGGCAAAAGCGTCAAAAGTTCCTTCGGGGGTAAATTGACGGATATTCACTTCGTACATTACGGCGTCGGCCGTCCAGTCGGGATGCAGGGGCACAGTCTGCCGACAGGAGGCGGTAAACAAAAGGCATAAAGAGGTAATCAGGAGGTAATAAAACGATTTCATAAACATTTATTTTTAATTTGTTTGTATTGTTTTTTGTGCATTAATTCGACTACAAAAGTGCCGTTGCGCATCTCGTCCCGGCGGCTTTGCGAAGTTGGGGATGCAACTCAACTGCTGTTTGGATTGCAACCGGCGGTTTTCGTACCCGCCAAAGTTTGGGCTATTACTCCACCCCCCAATTTCGCAAAGCCGCTTGTTGTGCGATCTCCCAATTTGTAACACACTATTTTGCTTCATTTTTTTGTTTTTTTTCTTCTCAGTTTTCGTGTCGGATTGGCGTCATATTCTTTTTTCAATTTATACAGTTCTGTTTCGGGATTTTCTATGTCGTCTCTGTAATTAGTGTAAAAACTCAATAATTCTGAAAAAAACGGATTTTCATGCTTTTCTGGTCTTGAAAAGAAACGGTTTTCGTGTATTATTTTTTTCAGTTCTTCCGTATCTTCTTTGTTTATCTTTGCAAATGTTTCGCGCCAGCATTGCCACCAGGCATTTGTTGAGACTTGATATTTTTTCTCTTCTCCCAGCCACTCAAAGAAAAAGCGATACAAAATAAATGTTTCGGGCATTTCCAGAATTTTGTAAAACTCTTGAAATTAACCGGTATTTTGATTTTGTCTTCGCCCTCGTACATTTCAATTATTCCACATGGAAGAGGATTTTTGATTTTTATTAGTTCCTTGAAATCGCCTGTTTTCATTGGTTTGTACTGCAACGATCCGTCTTTTATCAGATATTTGTTTGCATTTATCAAACCTTTGTCGTAGAGCGAGGCAACAATTTTTTTCTCGGTTTCGATCATTTCGTCCTGAATGGTTGCAATTCCAAGATGTTCGTACTTTGCGCCGTCGTCCTGTTTTTTTGAATTATACGACAATATTTTTTCAAATCGAATTCCCCGTTTTTTGAGTGTTGAAAGGGTATTGACTTTATCTTTCAGCCTGTTGAAAAATAGTTCCGCTTTAATGCCTGGTTCTGAGTTTGCTATATTTGGCAATGATAAAACCAGTTTTCCTTCAAACGCTGCATTCCCGAATTTGTCCGGCGAAAGTCTTTGGCAACAAGCAACGCCAATTTGCCCCGCAATGACCGGATAAACATTTCTGTTTATTTCAATATCATCAACCTTGTATGTGCGGCGCGAGCCGTCTAAAAAGAAATGAAACAGCGGCTCGTTATTTATAATTTTTGTTGCTGTCTCTTTTATGCTTTTTGTTGCTCTCAGACCTGTATCTGTTTCGCCGCAGGAATTTTTCACCAACGAAAATTCGCTGCCTTTATCTTCGTAGTCGAGAGTAGGCATCTTTAAATCGTCGTCGGCACAATAACGGAAAGACTGATAGCATTTTCCATTCGTTTCGTTGGCTATAAATTCTAAAACACTGTTCGTCATTTCTTGTTTTTTGCGGTTAAAAACTGTGTAAATTCTTCTAATGAGCGTTGTAGTGTTTCCTTCGGAATAAGTTGTCGTTTGTACTCGGCAATCATTGCGGGGCTTAAACTTCGACTCATGGCATATTCTACAACGTTTCGGTCAGCCTCCTGACACAGTAAAATTCCAATGCTCGGATTTTCATTGCTGCGGCGTACATCGCGGTCTAATGCTTCAAGATAAAATTCGAGTTGCCCCATGTATTCTGGCTTGAATTTTCCTGTTTTCAATTCGACAGCGGCTAAACATTGCAAACCTCTATGGAAAAATAATAAGTCAACCTTGAAAGTGGAATTACCGACTTGCAACGGAAATTCCTTGTCGTAAAAAAGAAAATCCTTGCCAAGTTCAAGAACAAAATCTTTCATATTATCCAAAATGCTGTTTTGCAGACGCTTTTCTGAAAATTTTTGCGGTAACCCAAGAAAATCAATAAATATTGTATCTTTAAGCATTGGCGTGGCCTGCGGATAGATATTTTTCAAACCTTTGGAAAGATTGTGCTTATCGCCCATTAACGAGGCGAAAGTGTTGTTTTTAAGGCAATGTTGTAATTCTCGCTTATTTAGACGTTCCTGATGTGAATAAAGAACGTAAAATATTCGTTCTTCTATTGTTTTACAAGCATTAAGTATCTCAAAATGATTGGTTAATGTAGTCAAATTCAGAAAATCAGGCATTTGTGCAGCC
>WRJW01000160.1 GCA_009778375.1 Bacteroidota bacterium | reverse complement strand
ATAGTGGGTCATAAAATAGAACTCTTCCCTTGGCAAGCATTTTTGAAACAGTTGTGGGATAATACCTTAATTTAGCATACCCCTCATTCGATTTTTTGTGAGGTAAGGCCAAAACAAATTTTGCCTTAAAATGCTGCGATTTTGTCTTAGAAGGAAGGGCGATAGCCTTGGGGACGCATCAACCCAAATATATAGGCAAACTGCAAAGGAACAGAGAATAAGGGAACGAGCAGGTGGATGGGATTTAATAAAATCGATCCAAAGTAGGGCTGATCGACATAGTGAACAGTTGTTAAGTGCTCAGCCACTTTTTTGCGTTGATAAAAATTTCTATCCAGGGGGAGACTTCGTCGTTTTTACGGTCTGCCGGGTAGTGCGCCCAGTTCCAGGGATAAATACTCCGTTCGGGGTGGGGCATCATGGCTAAATGACGGCCGTCTGCGCTGCAAATTCCGGCAATACCCTCGGGGGAGCCGTTGGGGTTTCCCGGGTACTCTGTGTAGCTGTATTTTAGGGCGACGTGGTAGTATTTGATGGGTTCGGGAAAATCAAACCGACCCTCTCCGTGGGCAATCCATACCCCCAAACGGGAACCAATGAGCGATTGGAGCATAATGGAGTTGGAGGCAGGTACGGTAACGTTTACAAAGCCGCTCTCGTAGCGTCCCGATGCATTGTGTCTCATTTTGGGCGAGCAGTGCGGGTCAGTCAGGTGCAAAAGTCCCAACTCCGCCATCAATTGACAGCCGTTGCAGACGCCCAAACTCAGGGTGTCGGGACGGGCGTAGAATTGGTCTAAAGCGTTCTTAGCCTTTTGGTTGTAGAGGAATGCCCCGGCCCATCCCTTGGCCGAACCTAACGTATCGGCATTGGAGAAGCCGCCCACAAAAACAATGAGCCTAATCTCTTCCAACGTTTCGCGTCCCGATATCAGGTCGGTCATGTGGACGTCTTTGACTTCAAAACCGGCTGCATAGAGCATCCAGGCCATTTCGCGGTCGCCGTTGGATCCCTGCTCGCGGATGATGGCGGCCTTTACGGGTGTGCGCACTTGTAGCAATGCGCCTGTAAATTCTTTTGGAAAAGTAAATTGCAGGGGTTGTTCTTTGTAGTTGTTAAAACGCAGATCGGGCATGGGAGCGATGGTCTGGCGCCGGTCCAACAGGCAGGAGGTGTAAAACCAAAGGTCACGGAGGCGGTCAATAGCAAAGCGATGGTTACCGTTGATGCCCTGCAGGTCCAGGTAACGTTGGGGCTGAGGACGGCCAAGCGAGTAAAAAGAGAGGCCGGAAGCCGTTAGTCGGTGGTATATTAACTCCTTTTGAGAATCGGTAACTTGAATAACCAAAGCGGGATTTTCGGCAAAAAGGGCCTTAATCGGATCTTTTTCGGGAAAGAGGCTCAAATCGATGCACAGGCCCCCGTGCCGGTTAGCAAAACAGAGTTCCAACAAGGTAATTATTAGGCCTCCGGCAGATACGTCATGGCCCGAAAGGATCAGCCCCTCTGCTACGAGCGATTGGATGACGTTAAAGCCAAGGGCAAAATAAGCGGCTTGGGCTACATCGGGGCAGGAGTCGCCCAATTGTCGGGTAACTTGGGCAAAAGCGCTTCCGCCCAGATGCATGGGGGATTGCGACAAATCTATATACAACAGTTCGCTTGAGGTATCGGGATCGAGCAGGGGCCGGATGGATCGGCGCACGCTGGACAGGGGGGCCATGGCAGAGATAATGACCGTTCCTGGGGCAAGCACCTGCGCTCCGTTGGGGTACTTTTGGGTCATGGAGAGGGAATCCTTTCCGGTAGGAATATTGATTCCCAAATCGATACAAAATTGACTTGCGGCTTCTACCGCCTCGTAGAGGCGGGCATCTTCTCCCGCGTTGCGGCAGGGCCACATCCAGTTGGCGCTCAACGATACGGAAGCAAGGCCCCCTGCAATGGGAGCCCAAACGAGGTTGGTAAGGGCTTCGGCAATGGATAAGCGGGAACCGGCGGCTGCGTTGATCAAAGCGGCTCCGGGGGCGTGGCCTATGGAGGTGGCGATCCCCTCTTTGCCCTGATAACTCAAAGCCATGGCGCCAAAATTACTCAACGGCAGCTGAATTTCTCCCACTGTTTGCTGCTGGGCCACCAATCCGCTGACGCATCGGTCTACCTTATTGGTTAACCAATCTTTGCAGGCTACCGATTCTAATTGCAGCACCGCTTCCAAATAATGTTCCAACTCTTTAACGCTGTAAGAAACGGGGGCAAAGGTGGGGGCAATGGTACTGTCGGCCAACTCGGTAACAGGGGTGCTTCCCCAAAAATCGGAGAGGGCCAAATCAATGGGTTTTTCGCCGGTAAGGGGATTTTCTATGGTAAATCGATGGTTATATAGCACTTCTCCAATTACATACAGGGGAGCGCGCTCTCTTTGGGCTATTTTCCTAAGGAGGGTAATCTCTTGGGGCGCCACCACCAGGCCCATCCGTTCCTGACTCTCGTTGCCAATGAGTTCACGGGCAGAGAGGGTAGGGTCGCCAACCGGCAGTTTGGTAATGTCGATTCGGCCTCCCGTAGCTTCCAACAACTCCGACAGGCAATTCAGGTGTCCGCCGGCACCGTGGTCGTGGATCGATTCAATAGGGTTGCACGATTGTTCGGTCAGGCTGCGGACGACGTTAAAGACGCGCTTTTGCATCTCCGGATTGGAGCGCTGTACGGCGTTTAGTTCAATACTGCCTCCGTATTCTCCTGTAGCCACAGACGATACGGCCCCTCCTCCCATTCCGATCCGGTAGTTGTCGCCCCCCAGCAGCACCACTCGGTCTCCCGGGGCGGGTTTTCCTTTGTGGGCATCCTTTTGACGGGCATAGCCAATACCTCCGGCCAGCATAATTACCTTGTCATAGCCAAACTTTTTATTTTCCTCTGTGTGCTCAAAGGTAAGTAAACTCCCGCAAATCAGGGGTTGGCCAAATTTGTTGCCAAAGTCGCTGGCTCCGTTGGAGGCTTTGGTAAGGACTTCTTCAGGTTTTTGGTAGCGCCAAGGGCGGGGTGGAATCGACTCCCACGGACGGTTTTTGCCCCCGAATCTTGGGTAAGCGGTCATGTATACGGCAGTTCCGGCCAAGGGAATAGAGCCTCTTCCTCCCGCCATTCGGTCGCGGATCTCTCCTCCGCTGCCCGTGGCCGCTCCGTTAAAAGGCTCTACGGTAGTGGGAAAATTATGGGTTTCGGCTTTGAGCGAGAGGAGCGCCGCTCCGACTTCGGTGGTGAAAAAATCGGACGTGGATCCGGAGACGGGGAAAAAGAAGAGGTTCTCTGTGGGCCCCTGAATAAAGGCGCAATTGTCTTTATAGGCCGATACGATTAGGTTGGGGTGCCGTTTTGAGGTCTCTTTAATCAATTGAAAAAGAGTAGCCGGTTTGCGGATTCCGTCAATGATAAAAGTTCCGTTAAAGATTTTGTGGCGGCAATGTTCCGAATTTACCTGCGAAAAGCCAAATAGCTCACTGTCGGTAAGGGATCTTCCGATTTTTTGGCTAAGGGTTTTAAGGTAGGTTATTTCGTTGGCATTAAGGGCTAAACCCTCCTGTTCGTTACAGGCTTCGATATCGGTAATAAATCTGATGGGTTCCGGCTTGCGGTCCGTAGTAAAAATAGATTGATTCAGGCCATCATAAACCTCCTCCAACATGGGGTCAAAAGGAGGGTCGGGGGAGTCGGCAGGGGTAAACAACTCTATCCGCTCCACGCCCGAAATATTCATATTTTGCGTAATATCTACGGAAGTCGAACTCCATGGAGTAATCATTTCTCGTCGCGGGCCTGTATAGCAACCCTCCACCTTGCTTTCGTTTATGAATTTGGCGTGGCCAAAAAGCCAACAAAGGGCATTAATATCTTTTACATCAAGCTTACCGGACGACTGCAGGGCAATTATTTGGCAGGTGTTGTTTTGGAAGAAGTGAATCATATTACTCCTCCATGGCAATCACATCCTTAAATGTCATAAAGCCATACCCCATACTCTTTAGCCTTTCAATGATCTCGCCAAGATGGGTGTAGGGACGGTCTTCGTCGGTTCGGTCGGGATAATTCATAGCATGAATCAATATAATGGCTCCGTTGAGGGTGTGTTCGTTTTCAAAAACCCATATATTGTTGATTAGCTGTTCTGCCGAGTGGTATTGAGGATGATTGGGCCCCATCCAGTCCATAGAGGTGACTAAACCCGGAGTAGGATTGGCCAGTTTGTAGCCCAATGTGCGGAGGGCGTCGGCACTACACTGATTATAATATTCATACGGCGGAACCAACCAAAGATACTCCTCTTTGGTCACTCCAAATTTTTCGATCTCCTGTTCCATGTTGGTTATGTCGCGGGCTAAGGAGTCAAAGGTAACCAAACTTATATGGCGGTCTTCGTATGAACACAAAAGGAGGTGGCGGTCAGAATGGCCGGAGAGGTAGTGCCCCTGATCAATAATATCGTGCATGACTTGCCGATACCTTTCGACGCGAAAGCAGTTTCCGGTGGGGAAAAACGAACCTTTAACATCGTGTTCGGCTAAGGTTTGGAGCACGGGAGCCGCGCCGTCAAAGTTTTCGAAAAAACCATCGTCATTGGTACTAAAATGGCCGGTAAAAATCAGGTAAATAGACTTTTCCTGAGGGTTGATCTGAGTGACGACTCCATACTGATCCCTGACCAATTCGAGTTCAGGTTTGGGTGGATTACATCCGATACTCATGAATAATAGGGTGATTAGACATAGGTTAGAGTGTATGTTTTTCATTATTGCGGGTTTGTTGGTGATGAGCATGCAAATATAGCCAATCATCCCTACTTAGCCAAAATGATTACTTTTGCGGTGTAAACAATAACAGATGCCTTCAGCAAGAAAACGCGCCCTGAGCGCAATCAATGAGGCTTTACCCGGCGCCTGGAAAACCTCTGTCTGGATGGTAAAGATTACCGTATCTATATCGTTGGCCATTGTCATATTGCGCTATACCGGCGTACTCTTTTGGTTTTCCGACTTGCTGGCTCCTGTGTTTAACGTAGTGGGATTGCCCGGAGAGGCGGCGCTGGCATACGTGACGGGTTATTTTGTAAATGTTTACTCGGCCATTGCTGTAATGGCCACCCTCTCTTTAGATGCACGGGCAATTACCATTTTGAGTGTAATGGTGCTTTGTTCGCATAACATTATTACAGAAACGGCGGTGCAACAAAAAACAGGATCGTCCGCCTTGCGCATGGTGCTGATCCGTACCTTTTCTGCATTTCTCCTCGGGGTTATACTTAATCGATTAATGCCCGGAGAGGTTATAAGCGTAACGACATCTTTTACCAGAGATCATCAGGCGATAGGAGTCTTGCTCACAGCTTGGTTTTTCTCCTCTCTGCGGATTGTGGTTAAAATGGTGGTACTGATTTTTTTGCTGTCGATCCTGCAACGCCTGCTTGCCGAATTTGGGGTGATTCGCTGGATCGCCAAATTCCTCAAGCCGGTAATGCTCTTTTTTGGGCTGCCTGCCAAAACGGCCTTTTTATGGATTGTGGCCAACACCATGGGGCTGGGTTACGGCGCGGCAGTAATGATAGAAGAAACGGAACGAGGTAAAATCAGCAAACAGGACGCCGATTTGTTAAATCATCATATATGTGTTTCCCATAGCAATTTAGAAGACGTGCTGCTGTTGGTGGCCGTGGGTGCCCTGGCCGGCTGGCTCCTCCTGTCGCGGTGGATTATGGCCCTGCTTTTAGTATGGGAATTGCGTTTGGAAAGGAGCCTGTTTAGAAAAAAAAGTCCTTGAAACGTTTGCTATTATTCATATTGTTATGCGGCACCTTTGGGACGCTTCATGCTCAAGAAGAGGCATACACTACCCGCCTGCAGCCCATTGTGGTAAAACCCGGGGTAAACCCCGCCCACCGAATCATTCAGAACGCCATTAACCACCGCGATCAAAACAATCCCGAAAAAAACCAATCCTACCGTTGTATCCAGTACAGCAAAATGACATTTCATGTAGCGGAAGATACCACCGCCCGTCGCATAATGGCCCGAAGCCGGCTCCCTTTTGTGCAGCCTGACACTTCCGGTTACGGCTTGATGGTAGAGTCGGTGATGGAGCGTATTTTTGCAGGCCCCGGGAGGTTACAAGAAAAGGTAATCGCTTCTAAAACCAGTGGATTTAAAGAGTATCAGCAACTTGCCATGCTCACTGCTGCCCTCCAATTTTTTCATTTTTATGACGAAGTTATCGAATGGAAAAGCCTGAATCAATTCTACCTCAATCCCATCAGCCCCAACAGCACCGAACGATATTTCTTTTCACTGGTAGATACTTTGATTTCGGCTCAGGGCGATTCGACCTTTGTTATTGACTTTAGGCCAAGCCGCACCTCCAACATGGACGGTCTAAAGGGCACCTTGCACATCAACTCACATGGATGGGCCATTGAACGGGTCGTTGCCGAGCCTGCCACGGCACCCCTTTTTCCCATAAAGATGGAGCAACAATACCGATTGACGGATGCCGAGATTTGGTTCCCAGCCGAGTTGAGTGTTGCGGTTTCCTACAAAAATTTTGCCCTGACGGGATTAGATATGTTTTATTACCACAAAAGTTGGATCAGCGAGGTAACCATCAACCCCGACCTTGGCGGGCGCAAGTTGGCTGCCGGAACCATTGTTGTGGCCGAGGATGCGGGCCAACATTCCGAATATATCGCACGATATCGTGCCGCACCCCTCTCTCTAAAAGAGTGGAATACCTACCAAAAGTACGAACACGCCAATTATGACTGGGTCCTGCAAATAGCAGAAGGAGCGACCGACCGGAACAGTTTTTCGGTTAAGACATTTGATATTCCGTTTAATCAGGTGATCAATTATAATTATTACGAGGGATGGCATTTTGGTATGGGGTTGTATACCAACCGGCGCCTCTCTCCGCGGTTTTCGGTAGGAGGTTATGGTCGGTACGGATTAAAGGATAAAGAGGTTAAGTATGGGGTTTCCGTGTCGCTGTATCCCCGCAAGGATTTGGATTCCGAAATCAAACTGTGGGCCCAGAACGACATCAGCGACTTGTCGTTTAGCCGCGAGGCGGGGATTTTGGGGGTCGGCCGGTGGGGTAACTTTTATTTGGGCCTGCAAGGTAAAGTTAGGGAGTTGGCCCCACTTTTTGAATACAGTTATAAGGGGCAATCGTATTATCGGAGAGATGGCCTGGGCAACGCTCAGGCGAGTATACAACTACGTTATTCCATACGGGAGCAGCGCAGCAAAATATTCAGGCGCACTTATGCAATCAGGTCAGACTTTCCGGTATTCTACCTGAATTACACCTTTGGCCTGCCCCGCCTCTTGAGC
>WRJW01000159.1 GCA_009778375.1 Bacteroidota bacterium | reverse complement strand
TCCTTGGAAAATTTGTCCAAATCTCTTCATACGGATACCAACACCCTGATCGCCTGTTTAGACTTGCTCGAAAAAAATTTCATCACCTTTGCCTGGGAAAAAAGAATTTTCTTTTGGGACAACGGCATTCGTAATGCCATTCTCAACAATTTTAACCCATTATCCAAAAGAAAGGATGCAGACGATTTATGGGAAAACTTTATTACGGCCGACGAAATGAAAAAACATAGCTGGATCAGGCCCAATTTACAATAATAATAAGTTTATACGCCCGGTCCCATCTCAAATTCAAGTATTCCTCCCTCCACCATATCTTTATGGTGCAGAAAAGGCCCCTGAACAGGTTGCCCGTTAAGTTTGACGGAGTGAATATAACTATTTTTAGAACTGAGGTTATGGGCAACAATCGTAAGCTCTTTTCCGTTTTCCAATTTCAGGCTCATTTTTGAAAAATAGGGGGTTCCGATTACGTATTGGTCGCTCCCCGGACATACCGGATAAAAGCCCATGGCGCTAAAAATGTACCAGGCAGACATTTGGCCACAATCATCGTTCCCGCACAATCCGTCTATTTTATTTTGATACATCTGATCCATGATGGCGCGTATCCGCGCCTGCCCTTTGGAAGGGTGGTCGGTCCAGGCGTACAGGTAGGGAACGTGGTGGCTCGGCTCGTTGCCGTGGACGTAGTTTCCCATCAAGCCTTCGCGTGTAATATCTTCGGTATGTTCAAAATATTTATCGGGTAACTCCATGGTAAAGAGCGAATCGAGACGAGCTTCAAAAATCGCCTTACCGCCCATCCGTTCTATAAGTCCCGGTACGTCGTGGGGCGCAAAAAAGGAGTAATTCCACGCGTTGCCCTCGATAAATCCCTGTCCGTGGGTATCGAGCAGATCAAAATCATCTTTCCAGCGCCCGTCGCGATAACGGGGTCGGGCAAAGCCTAAAGCGGGGTCAAAAATATTTTTATACGATTGGGCGCGTTGGTGATAGGAGGCGGCAATATCATCTCTGCCTGTGGATTGGGCAAATCGGGCTATGCACCAATCATCGTAAGCATTCTCCAAAGTAACGGAAGCGGCATTGCCCGTAACCTCCAAAGGAACATAACCTAATTGAACGTATTCCGCACTGCCGTCGTAATAAGGAATATTGGAGCTATTAATCATGGCCTCCAGCAATAAATCGGGAGAGACATCCTGCGGTGTCAAGACGCCTTTGGCCCAGGCGTCTGCCAGTACCGATACGCCGTGGTAGCCAATCATGCACCAGTTTTCGTTCCCTTTATGCGCCCATACCGGCAGGGCTTTGTGTACGCTTTGTCGGTAATGGGCCAGCATGGAGGCTGCAAAATCACGACTCTTTTGGGGATGAATCAGGTTCATCAGGGGATGTTCGGCCCGATGGGTATCCCAGAATGAAAAAATCGTATAATTGGTAAATCCTTCTGCCTGATGTATATTATGATCGATTCCCCGATAACGGCCGTCTACATCCATATAGAGAGAAGGGTGGATCAGGGCGTGGTAAAGCGAAGTATAAAAGACGCATTTTTGGTCTTGAGGAGCTTGAATGTCAAAGACCGACAGTTCCTTTTCCCAAGCGTTCCGGGTCCGGACTAAGAGTTGGTCAAAGGATGATCCGGAGGTTTCTGCCTCTAAGTTTTTAAGAGCGCCCAAAGCGTCTACGGCCGAAAGGGCGACTTTGCATTCAAGCGCTTCTCCCTCCTCAAAATCAAACTCAAAGAAGGCGGTGATTTGGGTGCCGCCCATTTCCGGAAAGTTTTCGCCAACTTTAAATCTACGCCAAAACCCGTTGTATGTTACCTGCTCGTTGTTTCGGTGGCCATAATGTTGAATGGGTTTAGAAAGGCGAATCGCAAAATAAGTATAATTGGTACGCGCCCAGCCACGGGTAATGCGGTAACCGGTAAGGGTAGTGTCGTTTTCTACCCTCAGGTTGGCCCAGAGCACCTTTCCCTCGTAATGATAAATGCCGTGGGTCAGATCAACGATAATGCGCCCCTCCCCTTGGGGAAAAGTATAGCGATGGATACCTGCCCGAGGTGTTGCCGTCAGTTCCGCCTTAATGCCGTAGTCGTCCAACACCACTGAATAGTAACCCGGTGAAGCCGTTTCGCGCTCATGGGAAAAACGGGAACGATAACCCGTTTCAGGCGCATCCGCGCTTCCCCGATCTAACCGTAAGGGGCCGATGGCGGGCATGATGAGGATATCGCCCAAATCGGAGTGGCCGGTACCGCTAAAATGGGTATGGGAAAATCCCACAATAGTAGGGTCGTCGTATTGATATCCGGCGCAATATTCGTAGGCCTCCGGTTGATATGCCCCATTGACGCTGTAAGGAACCATTTCGGTATCGGGGCTCAATTGCACGCCGCCAAAGGGGAAGCAGGCGCCCGGAAAAGTATGGCCCATCTTTTGGGTGCCCACCAGAGGGTTCACATAGTCTAAGACAGAGGTAGAAAAAGCCTCTTTTATCCGGAGGTCAGACCTTCTTTGAGCCAGAGCCGGTGCATGGCTCATCAGCGTTGCTGCCAAACATAGAGATAATAATCGTTTCATTTTACAAAGGTAGCTATTTATTCATTTTTCACTACCTTTGCTATGCAAAAATAGCCTCATGGAGGAGCAGATCATCAAGAAAAACCGCAAGCCTTTATGGCGCAGAATTCTAAAGAGGTTTCTGCTTGGAATTGTCGTATTGTTGCTTTTATTGTTTGTCGGCTCAATCGTCCTCCTTACCCCTAAACGCCTTACCCCCATTGCCGAGCGCGTCATCGACTCGTTTATTTCCGCCGATGTACGTTTTGACACCTTAAAAGTATCTCTTTTTCAGGATTTTCCATATATAAACCTGACCATTATTAACGGGCTGGTGCGCTCCCGTGTTTTTGATACCCTTCCTCCCCTGCAACAGGAAGCTCTCCCCTCAGGATGTGATTCTCTGCTCCGTTTTGAAGAGGTGTCCGTATCCCTCCACCTGCCTAAATTAATCAAATCTCAAGTAGACATCAGGCGGGTACGACTCTCCGGAGCCAAAGTCAACGCCTATATTTCGCCCACCGGTTTGGCCAATTGGGAGGTTTATTCCTCCAATACCACTGCCGTTGAAAGTGATACCGAGGCGTTTCAACTCCATCTTCAACGCCTGATTTTGCGCAACGGGTTCAGATTCACCTACCGTAGCGTCCCCGATTCTCTGTCGGCTTCCTTTGATTGCCATCGTTTATTTTTACGGGGAGCGATCAGCGACCAGATAGAAGCCGTTCAGTTAGAAACTCTTGCTGCAAGCGGCATCCATATAGGGGCCCAAACCGATGACCAACAATGGGTAATGACTTCTATCATGGACAGCCTGAGGTTTGGCAACTCATCAGCGGATCGATATACCATTTTCTTACAGAGCATCAACAGCCTGATGATGGATAAGACGGCGTATGCAACCTCCCTGCCCGTGGAGGTAAGCGGGGAGGTCGGTTTTTCACTTTACCGCCTTGACAGCCTGTTTTTTAAAGATTTTACGCTGTCAGCCGCACAAATGCCGGTGCAACTCGACGGGAGTTTGGTTTTTGCCCAGCCTCGCCTCAAAGCCAAACTTCAATGCCGCATCGACAGCCTCTCTGCCATGGGGATCCTCAAGCTCCTCCCCCCTGCTTTGTTACCGGGAGAGGTAAAGGATGTACGTACCGATATTTGGGCCAAAATAGTCGCGGACGTTGACTATCCGGGCTATTCGGTAGACCTCCGCACTTGGGGAGGATATTTGGACTATCCCGACGCTCAGGCCCATATTCACTCCTTGGCCTTAGACGCCTCCTATACCCATCGCCCCAACCAACCCCAACTTTCGGGAATCAATGTGCGTCAATGCGACGTGGAAGCCTCCGGTATTTCGCTCCATGCCCAAGGAGTCATCCGCGATCTACTCGGTGATCCCGACATCGATCTTTCGCTGCAGGGAGACCTCCTTCTCGATACCCTTTACCGGATATTGCCCTTTTCCCAAGATGTTACGGCACGGGGCGCGCTGAACATAGAGGCCAACGCCAAATTCCTGTTAAGTAATTTTTTACATGGCAACATTGACGCTTCTGCGCTGCGCGGAAGGGTAGACGCAGAACGTCTGTTGTTCCGTCTGCCCAAGGATTCAATCCTGATTATGGCTCGGGGCGGACATTTGAGTTTTGGAGCCAATCAAAACCAAAGAGATACCACTTTGGAACAGGGAATGCAGATCCTCCGCCTCTCCTTTAGGGCCGACAGCGCCAACGTAAGGTACAAACGCCAATTCCGCCTTGCACTCAGCAATACCCGTCTTTCTGCCCGCAGCGCCGCCTCTATTTTGAAAGAAGATACTGCGCACATCCATCCCCTTAACGGCGCCCTCGAAGCCGGGTACCTTTCGTTTCAAACAGCCGATTCGACCCGTTTCTCCCTGAATCAAGGCTCCTGCACCTTTGGCCTGGCCCCTGCAGCCAACGACCCTGCCCTTCCTGTTATTACTACCCGACTCAAAGCGCAGTTTGCGGCCATGAGCGATCCCGAAAATAAATACGAACTCTTTTCGCCTCAAATTACCCTTCAAGCCACCCGACTCCCCACCCGACCCTCCGCTACCCGTTCCACCACCCGCACACCTCAGATGCGCCCCGACTCGCTCCAAAATGGAGGCCGTTCTCCACGCCCATCCAATAGGGCTCCCGATGATTTTGCCTCCGAAAACCTCGATTTTGAGGCGGACGATAATACCAAACTTTTGCTCAGGCATTGGCAGTTACAGGGAGCTATCGAAGCCGAAGGAGGCGCCCTCTCTACCCCTTTTTTTCCCCTTCCCATCACTTTGGGCGGTACCGATTTGGAGATCAGTCTCGAAGAAATTCAGTTGATGCAAACCCAAATCACAGCCGGTCGTTCGCGGATTGAGTGTACGGGAAAAATCTCCAACCTGCGTCAGGTATTGTTGGGACGGGGCACTTTGGGAGTATCGGGCTTTGTCCGCGCCGACACCTTAGACCTTAACGAACTGATGCGCGCCGCCAACGCCGGATCCCTGTATGCCGACAACGGAATCGTTATACCCGAAATGGAAGAGGCAAGTAGCCTCCTGATCATTCCTGCCAACCTTAACCTCAACCTCAAACTCTTTGCTGACTTCACCCACTACGGAGACGAATTCCTGACCGGCCTGTCGGGCGCCCTGTCGAGCAGGAACCGCAACCTCCAGATTAGCGATTTGGAAGCAGCCACTTCCTTCGGTTCCTTTAAACTCTCCGCCCTCTACGCCACCCGCAGCCGTACCGACATCACGGCCGGATTTGATTTAGATATGTCAAATGTACAGGTCGAAAGAGTTATCGCGCTCCTTCCCTCCATCGACACCTTGGCGCCCATGCTCCGCTCTTTTGAAGGAATGGTCGATTGCCAAATCTCCGCTACCACCTCCATGGATACCGAGATGAACCTCCTCTTGCCTACCCTCACAGCCGCCTGTCGTATCCGGGGCGTCAATATGGTGCTATTGGACGGAGAGACCTTTACCGAAATTTCCAAGATGCTCTATTTTAAGAACAAAAACCGCAACCTTATTGACCACATAGCCGTCGACTTTTTGATTCACGATAATAAAATCGAAGTTTTTCCCTTTATCATGGAGATGGATCGCTACCGAGCCGCTGTGAGCGGCATCCACAACTTAGACATGAGTTTTGACTACCATATTTCGGTGCTGCACTCCCCCATTCCCTTTAAATTAGGCATTAACGTCACCGGAACCATGGACGACCTCCATTACCGTTTGGCACAATGCCGTTACCGTAACGCCAATATTCCCAGCTATGTAGAACTTATTGACGCTACCCGCATGGATCTTTTACAGGCCATTAAAGCCTTTGACCCTGCCGCCGCGTTCAGGTCGGTGGATCGCACTGTTTCCCGAGCCGCCAGGATACGGGAAGAAGAAGAGACGACCCCTCCTCAAGACGAAAATCATTAATCTTAATAATATGAATAGTATGCAAAAATTTATTGGCACCTTGTTCTTTATCTTATCTCTGTCGGCATCCCTCCGGGGACAGGTGGAGAAAAAAAGGCTAACCCTTGACGATGTAGTTAAGTGGAATAGAATTACAGAGCGGCAAATCGCCCCCGACGCCTCTTTTATTGCTGTAAAATTAGAGCCATGGGTGGGAAGCGCTACCGTAAAACTGTACGATAATAAAGGAAATGAAATCTTTTCGGCAGACTCCTCTTCTGCCGTCAGGTTTAGCAAAGATTCGCAGTACCTTTTATACAAAAAAGGAGAAGGCAAGAAGGCTTCGCTCCATATATATTCGCTTAAAAATAAAAGCGATCGAATCGAAGAGGGGTTAAAAAATTACCACCTCCCCAAAGCATGGATTGATCTGTTGGTGATAGAAAAAAACGACTCTACCCTTTGCGTAGAAAAATTAGACGGCTCTCACCGGATATCCATGGGAAAGGCAACAGCCCTCAAGTTTGCCGAAAAATCGGACGCCTTGATTTTTTGGGCAGACAGCTGCGCCATGATCTACCGCGCCGGAGCTTCTGCTCCCGAATCCGTTTGGGACAACAGGGCCAAGGTTGACCGAATGGCCATCAGCGAATCGGGAAAAAATGTTTCCCTTGTGGCAGGAGCAAAATTATACCTCTGGGACGGAAGCCAACTTGAAGAATTGACCACAAACGTGTCCGATAAAAGAGACCCCTATTTTTCTCCGGACGGTTCCAAACTCTTTTTTGGCGTCAAACCTCCGGCACGGACAAGGGATACCACCCTCAAAAAGGAAGATTTTCCCGAAGTCCATATTTGGCACTGGCAGGAAAAAGTGCAGTTTACCCAGCAGGTCATCAACAAGAAGCGCGATTTGGACGCCAACTACTTAGCTGTATACGATTTGAATAGTTCCCAACAAACGCAACTCACTTCGGAAACCCTTACCGGCACCCAGTTAATCCATAAAGGCAATTCAGAGTATGTGTTGGCGTTGTCCGATTTGGATTATCAATTAGAAAGCATGTGGGAAGGAAGAGGCAGCAATGACCTTTATCTGATCAACACCGCTTTGAATAAAACTGATTTGGTAGTAAAAGGAGTATCCGGACAGGTAAGGGTGTCTCCCGCCTCAAACTATGCCTA
>WRJW01000158.1 GCA_009778375.1 Bacteroidota bacterium | reverse complement strand
TCTGAACAAATTAAATGCAAAAGCGTTATCTCCGGAAAGTTTTTCAGCCTGCTTGGTGGTCAATGTGATGGGCTTGGCAGGTTGGACGTTTCGAGGGCTATTATCTTTTTTACAAGCCGAATTTCCCAACGATAGGCATACGAGCAAAAGGCAACAAAAAATGTTTTTCATAACGGTTGAATTTTTGAGGTGATACTCTATAGATGCACAAAGATCAAAAACGTTGCACCGTCATTCAAATTTTTGCATCAACAACTCCAGAATCTTGAGCGAGGCAAGGGATACAGAAGTGCCGGGGCCAAATACGGCCATGGCGCCTGCGTCGTAGAGGGTTTGGTAGTCCTGAGCGGGAATGACGCCGCCCACAATTACCATAATATCGGGGCGTCCCAATTTGCCGAGTTCGTCAATAATTTGGGGGACAAGGGTTTTGTGTCCTGCCGCTAAAGAAGATACGCCCACGATGTGCACGTCGTTTTCTACGGCCTGTTTGGCCGCTTCGGCAGGGGTTTGAAAGAGGGGGCCCATGTCTACGTCAAAGCCAACGTCTGCATAGCCGGTGGCCACCACTTTAGCGCCGCGGTCGTGTCCGTCCTGACCTAATTTGGCAATCATTATACGGGGTTGGCGTCCCTCTTTTTTGGCAAATTCGGCGGCTAATTCTTTGGCGCGGGCAAAATGGGTATCGTTTTTGATTTCTGATGAATATACTCCTGTGTTCATACGGATTACGGCTTTATATCGTCCAACAATTTTTTCGCAGGCGTCCGAAATCTCGCCTAAGGTAGCGCGGTTTTGGGCGGCGGTTACAGCTAAGGCTAAGAGGTTGCCGCTTTGGGTTTCAACGGCCCGGGTAATGGCGGCTAAACTTTCGGCTACTTTGGCTTGGTCTCGGCGGGCGCGGAGGGTTTGGAGGCGGGCAATCTGCGATTCGCGCACTTTGGTATTGTCTACGTCAAGGATTTCGATAGGATCTTCCTTTTCGAGCCGGTATTTATTGATGCCAATAATGGCGTCTGTACCCGAATCAATCCGGGCCTGTTTGCGGGCGGCGGCCTCCTCAATGCGGAGTTTGGGAATTCCTGTTTCGATCGCCTTGGCCATGCCGCCCAATTTTTCGATCTCCTGAATATGCTCCCAGGCGCGTTGGGCAATCTCGTGGGTTAGGGATTCGACGTAATAAGAGCCGGCCCAAGGGTCGACCGATCGGCATACGTTGGTTTCGGATTGAATGTAAATCTGGGTGTTGCGGGCAATGCGGGCAGAAAAGTCGGTAGGCAAGGCAATCGCCTCGTCCAAAGCGTTGGTGTGGAGGGATTGGGTGTGTCCCAGGGCGGCGGCCATCGCCTCAATGCAGGTACGCGCCACGTTGTTGTACGGATCCTGTTCGGTCAGCGACCATCCCGAAGTCTGGCTGTGGGTGCGCAAAGAGAGCGATTTGGGATTTTGGGGATTAAACTGGCTGACCAACTTGGCCCAAATCATCCGTGCGGCGCGCATCTTGGCGATCTCCATAAAATGGTTCATGCCAATGGCCCAAAAGAAAGAGAGGCGGGGGGCAAATTCGTCTATGTTCATGCCCGCGGCGATTCCGGTGCGGAGGTATTCCAAACCGTCTGCTAAGGTATAGGCCATTTCGATGTCGCAGGTAGCTCCGGCCTCCTGCATATGGTAGCCCGAAATCGAAATCGAATTAAATTTGGGCATATTTTTGGAGGTATAGGCAAAGATGTCGCCAATGATCCGCATCGAAAACTCGGGGGGATAAATATAGGTGTTGCGCACCATAAACTCTTTGAGAATATCGTTTTGGATCGTTCCGTTTAACTCCTCCAAGGTGGCCCCCTGCTCTAATCCGGCGACAATATAAAAAGCAAGTATGGGCAATACGGCGCCGTTCATGGTCATGGATACCGACATTTTGTTCAAGGGAATCTGGTCAAACAACACCTTCATATCCTCAACGCTGCATATACTGACTCCGGCTTTGCCCACATCGCCCACTACGCGGGGATGGTCGGCGTCGTATCCGCGGTGGGTGGCCAAGTCAAAGGCTACGGAGAGCCCTTTTTGGCCGGAGGCTAAATTTCTGCGGTAAAAGGCGTTGGATTCTTCGGCGGTAGAAAATCCGGCGTATTGGCGAATGGTCCAGGGGCTCATGACGTACATGGTACTGTAGGGGCCGCGTAGAAAAGGGGCCAATCCGGCAGCGTAATTCAGGTGCTCCATATTGGCCAAGTCGTCCCGGGTGTAGAGGTTTTTAACGGCGATTTGTTCGGGGGTCATCCAAACGGTTTCTTTAAAATCAGGTCTCATAATCTTATATTCCTAATGCTGTCTGATATTGTTTAAGCGTTTCCAATACGTTGGATTTTACACTGATAAAGTGGGTAATGCCCTGGGCTTCCAATTCGGCCCGACATTCGGGATCTCCGGCTACCACCAAGATGCCTTGTGAACCAAGCAGTTCTGCGATTTTGGGAAAAGCGGCGGCGTATTCGTCGTCGGCAGCACAGGCAACAATAATCTCGGCTTTAGCGGTTTGAGCGGCTGTTACCCCCTCTTCAATGGTGGCAAAGCGGTTGTTGTCAAGTACCTCAAATCCGGCTACGGCAAAAAAATTGCAGGCAAACTGGGCGCGGGCGCGGCATAAAGCTAAATTGCCAAAGGTGAGCATAAAGGCTTTAGGGGTTTTTCCGCTTTTTTCGGTAGCATAACGCAAGGTTTCAAAGGCTTGGGCGCCGCGGTAGGGGGCCATGCCCTCGGTTGCGGCGGGAGGAGTAACCATTTCGGGGGTTACGGCAGTGTCCGCTTTTTCGACAAAATTTGGAAATTGATTGGTGCCCAACAGAATGTCTCTACGGGTAGCGATGTTTGCATCGCGTTTTTGGGCAGTGGCTTTTATTTGCGCCTGAATAAATCCCTCCCGGAATGCGGCGGTGTATCCCCCTTTATCTTCGACCTCCTTAAAGAGTTTCCAGGCGTGGTCGGCAATCGATTGGGTCAGGGTTTCTATGTAGTAGGAACCTGCGGCTGGATCGACTACTTCATCAAAATGGGCCTCCTCTTTGAGGATGATCTGGGTATTGCGGGCAATCCGATTGCTAAAGACGCTTGGGTCGTGGAAGGCATAATCAAAGGGGAGCACTTCTATGGAGTCTACACCGGCAATGGCGGCGCTCATGGCTTCGGTCGTTCCGCGGAGCATATTTACGTATGGATCGTATATAGTTTGGTTCCAGGGGCTTGTAATGGCGTGTGCCTGCATCTTCATGGCGTTCTCGTCGGTGGTTCCGTAAGCCTTGATCGCATTGGCCCACAAGAGGCGTCCGGCCCTAAACTTGGCAACCTCCATAAAATAGTTTGATCCCACTGCAAAGGAAAACCGGATACGGTTGGCGGCTTCGTCGGCCTTAATACCATTGTCTATAAGATGATTCATGTAGTCGCTGCCTATGGCTAAGCCAAAAGCTAACTCCTGAACTATGGTAGCGCCCGCGGCATGGAGGGCGTAGGCATCTACACTTGCCACGCGAATATGGGGAAAGCCTTGCACGGCTGCCACACCATCCTTTAAGATGGAAAAATCGTGTACGTCAAAGGAAGCGCGTACCAATATGGGGTCAGCATTTTGTTGTTTGACGTATGCCGTAAAACTTTGGATATAACTAAGGGCGGTGGAGCAGGCGCACTCTTCAAAATGAATAGGGGTTTTGTTCAGGTCTATGCCTTTTAATAAAAGGGTCATATCGGTTTGGGTGCAGGCCTTACTGCCGTCAATGCAAAAACCGACCGATTCTACCCCTTTGGATATGCCCTCCAAGGCTTGCCGATTGGCCTCCCGGTACCCCTCATGGGTGCAATACCCCTGATGGATCAACCAGTGGTTGTGCTCTTTGGTTCCCCGAACAAAAGGAAAGTCTCCGGGTTTGGTGTTCAGGTATTTGACTTCTTGCAAGTCTTCCTGACGGTAATAGGGACGCAGGGCGATCCCTTCTAGGGTTTTCCATACCAATTTCTTGGTGTAATCGCCCCCTTTGAGGTCTTTTTCGATTACCGCTTCCCATTGCCGGGTAGAAACGGGCGGAAATTCGCTAAATAGATGTTCTGCCATATATGGTGATGATTGATTACTGCGACAAAGGTAAACATTATTGTGGGGGAATCAGCAGGGTTTGCAGCGATTTTGCAGGCAAAGAAAAGGTTGCCGTGCAGTTGTTCAGGCGAATTTTGGGGGTTTCGGCGCTGTCGGTGGTGTTGAGCACCACGATCACCACCTCACCGTCGGGATTGATAAAAGCAGCCACTTTAACGGCATCGTCGTAGGAACTGCTGCCGATTCTTAGGGCGCCGCGCCGGATAAATTTGCTAAAATGTCCGTAGGCATAGTACGTGGAGGCGAGGGTAAATGTTTTGGTCTTTGTATCTACAATCACCGGAGCTAAACCGGCAAGATTGCGGTTGTGGACCGGTCCGCCTGTTTGATCAAGGATCATATTCCACGTAACAATGGCGGACGAAAAGTTATTGAAATCCATAATCGTTTCTTTGGCATATCGTTCCACGGCATTCCACCAATTTGTGGTTCCAATTATAGAGCTACCGCCGCTATTTTCGGTGGCTATCAGTGGTTTGTCCGGAAAAAGTTCGTGTGCCATTCTCAAATTATCAAAATGGTCCCCCGAATACCAGTGATGGGCTATGCCCCAAATGGCCTGTTCGGCTCCTGGCACCGACATCGATTCTCTGGCACGCTCCATGACGCGCTCTTTGTTGTGGTCCCAAATCATGATTTTTGTTTGGTCAAAACCATACTCATCCAGGGTTGGACGCAAATAGTTAACCGCCCATTCGGCCTCTTCTTTGCCCGACCAGATACAGCTTTCCCAAGTTTGCACGGCTTTGGGCTCGTTTTGTACGGTAACGCCCAAAAAATCAATACCTTCTTTTTTATAGGCTGTTAAATAAAGCGCAAAATATTTAGCCCAGGTTGGATAGTATTCCGGCAAAAGATAACCTCCTTGGATGGCTATTTTATTCGCTTTCATCCAGGCTGGCGGCGACCAGGGCGAAGCAAAAAGGAGTAAATCGGGATTGGCCTTCCGCGCCATCTTAATCATCGGCAAAATATTATTCCGCTCTCTGTCGATGCTGAACGTTTTTAAATCGACGTCCCCTTCTGCCACGTAGGTGTATTCATCCACCCCATAATCGCAGGAATTAATGTGCGTACGGCAAAAGTTTAACCCAATGCCGTTTGTTCCAAAGTATAATTCGATGAGTTGTTGCTGCAAATCGGGAGACAGCATCGAAAAATTGACGGCAGAAGCTTCGGTAAAAGCAGCGCCAAAACCGAGTATGTTTTGGTATTGAAACTCCGGATAAATGTTAATCAGCAGATTTTCGGTTTCAAAATCGGGTTGAAAAAAAATGGCTTCCTTGGCAACGAGCATCTCTGGTGCACCGGCAGAACTGGCAAAAATTTTGACTTTTTTGCCCTCTGTTTGGGCAAACAGAGAGGAGGAAGCAATCAACAAAAAACAGATTGCTAATACTCTTTTTGGTAGATAATGGTTCATGTTATTATGTTTTAGTCGGTTGAAATAATCAGGGTTTGCAGTGATTTTGCAGGCATGAATAATGGAGCCGTGCAGTGGTTCAGGCGGATTTTTGGCGTTGCGTTCTCATCGGTCGTATTGAGTACAATCACAACAATTTCGCCATTGGGGTTGCAAAAGGCAGCCACTTTTACGGCGTCGCTGTAGCTACTGCTGCCGATTCTGTAAGCGCCGCGTTGGATAAATTTACTAAAATGTCCATTGGTGTAGTAAAGGGGCCCAAGGATAAACTCCTTGTGGTCGGTGTTCACGAAAACCGCAGCCGAAGAGGAGCCGCCTGCATTGGTATTGTGAAAAGGTCCGCCGGTTTTTACGTCAACCATCAAATTCCAATCCACATTAGCGGCCATAAAGTTATTAAAATTCATAATCGTTTCTTTGGCATATTTTTCGATGGCTTCCCAACACTCCGCTACCCCTCCTCCTCTGACTCCGGCGCTGTTGTTTTCGGTAGCGATTAAGGGCATATCGGGATAGAGTTCGTGGGTCAAACGCAGGTTATCAAAATGGTCTCCCGAATACCAGTGAAAAGCCAAACCCCAAATGGCTTTATTGGCTCCGGGGACGGACATCGACTCCTTTGCCCGTTCCATAATACGCTCTTTATTATGGTCCCACACCATTATTTTTAGCGATTCAAAACCATTTTGGTCTAAGGCAGGTCGGAGAAAATAAGTGGCAAATTCACCCTCCTCTTTGCCGGTCCAAATGCAACTTTCCCAAGGTTGCACCGCTTTGGGTTCGTTTTGAATGGTGACGGCAAAAAAATCAATGTCTTCTTTTTGATATTCTTCTACATAACGTGCCACATATCTGGCCCAGACCGGATAAAATTCCGGCAAAAGGCGACCACCCCCGGTTACGCGCTTGTTATCTTTCATCCAGGCCGGCGGGGACCAGGGCGAAGCAAAAAGCCATAAATCTGGATTGACGGTACGGGCCGCCTTAATCAGGGGTATAATATATTTTTTATCTCTGTTGATGCTGAAAGTACGTAAATCGACATCGCCTTCATCTACATACGTATATTCATCTATCGAAAAATCACAGGCATTGATATGGGTGCGGCAAAAATTATATCCAATACCGTTTTTGCCAAAATAGGCTTCGGCCAGTTGTTGCTGCCGATCGGGAGGTAAGAGGGAAAAATTGTAGGCCGATGTTTCGGTAAAAGCAGCTCCAAAACCGAGCACTTTTTGATAGCGGAACTCAGGATAAATATTAATCAACAGATTTTCTGTTTCAGGATCGTGTTGAAAAATGATATTTTCCTGTGCAGCAAGCATTTCTTTGGAGTCGATAGCACTGGTAAAGATTTTTACTGTTTTGCCGTCAGTTTGGGCAGGAAGGGAGGAGGAAATAATCATCAAAATGTTGATGATTAATGATTTTTGTTTTACTGCGCGATTCATGTAAGCGCCTCCTCGATTACCTCATCCTCCGCCATATAAGGCAAAGTAACCTGCAGCAGCGGGCTACGTAGCATTTCCCGTTCTATGGCAAAGCGG
>WRJW01000157.1 GCA_009778375.1 Bacteroidota bacterium | reverse complement strand
CCTACCTTATTACGGCCTATTCAAACAGGATGGCAAATATTCATCCTGCCCTCCTGCCTGCTTATGGAGGCAAGGGAATGTACGGCATGCACGTGCATCAAGCCGTCATTGCCCACGGCGAAAAAGAGTCGGGTATTACCATTCATGTAGTAGACGAACAATACGACCACGGCAGCCACCTTTTTCAGGCGCGCTGCCGTATCGAAACCGGAGAAACTCCGGAAAGTTTGGCCCGAAAGATCCATGCCCTTGAGCAGGAACACTTTCCTAAAGTCGTAGAAAAGTGGATTAACGACAGGCTTCTTCAATAGAAACCGCTACGGCTACCGTCGCACCTACCATGGGGTTATTGCCCATACCCAAAAAACCCATCATCTCGACGTGGGCGGGCACAGAAGAAGAGCCGGCAAACTGAGCGTCGCTGTGCATCCGCCCCATAGTATCGGTCATTCCATAGGAAGCGGGACCTGCCGCCATATTGTCGGGATGCAGGGTGCGCCCCGTTCCTCCGCCTGAGGCGACCGAAAAGTACTTTTTCCCTTGTTCCGTACACTCCTTTTTATAGGTTCCGGCAACGGGATGTTGAAAACGAGTGGGATTGGTAGAATTGCCGGTGATCGACACATCAACCTCTTCAAAATGCATAATAGCCACTCCTTCACGCACATCGTCGGATCCGTAACACCGCACTTTAGCACGGTCGCCCAAAGAATAAGGGGTCTCTTTAACAATATGTAAGGCTCCGGATGCATAATCAAAATCGGTCTGCACGTAGGTAAAGCCGTTGATACGGGAAATAATCATGGCGGCATCTTTGCCCAAACCATTTAAAATAACCCTTAGTGGTTCTTTTCTAACTTTATTGGCCGATTTGGCAATCCCAATCGCTCCTTCTGCGGCGGCAAAAGATTCGTGTCCGGCCAAAAAGGCAAAACAGTGGGTATCTTCGCGCAACAGCATAGCGGCCAAATTTCCGTGTCCCAAGCCTACTTTGCGGTCATCGGCAACCGACCCGGGAATACAAAAAGATTGGAGGCCTATACCTACGGCTTCCGCGGCATCGGCAGCTTTGGTGCACCCTTTTTTTATAGCAATGGCAGCCCCTACAACGTAGGCCCAGGCGGCATTTTCAAAGGCAATGGGTTGTATCTCTTTACACGTTTTGTACGGGTCAATGCCCTTGGCATCGCAAATGGCCCTGGCATCGTCTAAATCTTTGATTCCATATTGATGGAGCGTGGCGTTGATCTTATCAATCCGGCGCTCGTAACTTTCAAACAGTGTCATAGTATTAATGGTTTTATTTGATTGGGGATTATTGTTGTCGGGGATCTATGTAACTTTTGGCTTCGGCAAAGCGACCATATGTGCCGGTGGCTTTCTGTAAAGCATCATTGGCATCTATCCCTTTCTTTACCATATCCATAAGTTTCCCCAGATGAACAAATTCGTATCCAATAACTTCTCCTTGTTCATCCAAGGCAAGACGAGCGCAATACCCTTCGGCCATCTCCAAATAACGTACTCCTTTTTCCTTAGTGCCGTACATGGTTCCCACCTGGCTTCTTAGGCCTTTCCCTAAATCTTCAAGGCCGGCGCCAATGGGCAATCCCCCTTCTGAAAAAGCCGACTGTGTTCGTCCGTAGGCAATTTGTAGAAAAAGTTCCCGCATGGCAGTGTTAATGGCGTCGCATACCAAGTCGGTGTTTAGCGCCTCCAAAATAGTTTTTCCGGTAAGAATTTCGGCAGCCATCGCGGCAGAGTGGGTCATTCCCGAACAACCCAACACTTCAATCAAGGCTTCTTCAATAATTCCGTTTTTAACATTCAGCGTCAGTTTGCAGGCGCCCTGCTGCGGAGCACACCAGCCCACCCCGTGGGTAAGACCGGAAATGTCGGCAATTTCTTTTGTCCGCACCCATTTACCCTCCTGAGGTATGGGAGCCGCCCCATGGTTGGGGCCTCGTTTTACAACACATTGTTGCTGTACTTCATGTGAATAAATCATATCGTTAGTGTTTAACTTTCAAATTAAGGCGCAAAGATAAAAAGTATTTTAAACTCTTGGTGCAAAAAATCATCTAATCAAAATACACTTAAAACCTAATTATATGAAAAAACAGCTTCTGATTTCTATCGCACTGTTATTGACCACTCTTTCGCTAACAGCGCAGAAAAAGCCATTGGATCATTCGGTATACGATACATGGAAATCCATAGGCACAGCCAAAATGAGCGAAGACGGCAAATATAGCCTCTACGTGGTATCGGCTCAGGCCGCAGATGGATACCTGATACAGAGCAACCTCCTTAATGGAGCCTCTTTTATTATTGACCGTGGCAAATCGCCTGCCGTAACATTTGACAGTAAGTACGCTGTTTGCGGAATCGCTCCCCTGTATCAAGATACCAGAACGGCCAAAATACAAAAGAAAAAACCGGAAGAGATGCCAAAAGATACGCTGTGTGTTTGGCCTTTAGGAGGTACCAACCTGACTAAATACCCCTTTGCGGCATCGTTTAAAACAGCAGACGAAGGCAGTTTGGCCGTGGCTTTTAAAACAGAGCCTCCGGCCGACACTTCCAACAGAAGAAGAGCGCCCCGCAGAGAACGGGGAGAAGGTACCGACTTGATGCTCCACTATTTTGCTACCGGAAAAGTCGACACTTTGAAGCATGTGAGCGAATACGGTTTCAACAAGAATGGAACCCAACTCTTTATAGTCCGCCAACTTAACAGCAAAGACAGCAGCGAGACCTTAGATGGACTTTACTGTTACAATCTTGTTACCAAACAGGAAGAAACGCTGCTGACCGGCCCCCGCAAATCGCGTTTCTTTTTGCCTGTTTCAGACAAAGACGAGCAGTTTTATGCTTTCTATGCCAACACCGACACTGCCAAAACTGCCGAAAAAAATGTTAACATCTATTTCTTTAACAAAAAAGACGGTCACGCCCTCTTAGTCGCAGATGCAAATATAAAAGGGCTTCCCAAAGATTGGATTATCAGCCAAAATCGCACGTTGGCCATCAACAAAGAGGGTAGCCGCCTCTTTTTTGGCATTGCCCCCAAGCCTTTGGAAAAAGACACCACCCTCGTAGACTTTGAAACGGCCAGATTGGATATTTGGCATTATAACGATGATTATGTACAGCCGGTACAATTGGTGCGGTTGCAACAGGATCAGCGGACCAATTATCTCTCCTGTTTGTCGATTCAAAATCCGCAAAACGGATTGATCCGGTTAGCCACGCCCGATTACCCCAACGTACAGATTCCCAACGATTACAACTCAGAGTGGGCTTTCGCTTCAGGAGACAAGCCTTACCGAATCGAAAGCCAATGGAACACCGACTCCCCTTCTGATCTTTACCTGATCACCGTTGCCGACGGAAAAGCCCAAAAAGTACTTACGGCAACCACTGCGGGCAACTACGCCCCTTCGCCCGAAGGCAAATATTTGACGTGGTACGACAAAACCACCGCAGCCTGGTTCAGCTATGAGGTAGCTACCGGAACTATCCGCAACCTCACCAAAGAGATCGACGTGGCATTTTGGAACGAATCCCACGACTCCCCCTCTCTGCCCAATGGCTATGGAAGCGCCGGATGGCGCGAAGCAGATGCAGCCTTTTTAGTCTACGACAAGTACGATATTTGGGAATTAGATCCCGCCGGAGTTAAGCCCCCTGTGATGCTCACCGACGGTTTGGGTCGGAAGCAGGAGATCACTTTCCGTATCTTGCGCTTGGACGAGGCGGTGGGGATACCTGCCGGAGGAGCACCGGGCGGAGCTCGTGCCGGGCGCAACATCGAGCCCATTAAACCCAAAGAAATGCTCTACTTTACCGCTTTTGACAACGTTAGCAAGTTTGGAGGATTTTACAGCAAAGATCAAAGTAAAAAGTCGGCCCCCTTACAGCGCCTGATTTTAGATGGATACGGCTACCAGCAGTTGCAACGATCCAAAGACGGCAAGGTCTTTACCTTTGCCCGCAACAACTTTAACGAATCGCCCAATTTGTGGATGACTCGCGATCAATTCAAGACCCAAACACGGTTGAGTAACATCAATCCCCAGCAAAAAGAGTATATCTGGGGCACAGCCGAACTGATACACTGGACCAGCACCAACGGGATCCCCTGTGACGGTATTCTGTACAAACCCGAAAACTTTGATCCTGCCGACAAATACCCCATGATGATTTACTTTTACGAGACGGTATCGGACGGACTTTATAGTTACAAAGCTCCTGCCCCAAGCGCTTCTACCATTAACATCAGTTATTACGTTAGCAATGGATACTTAGTCTTTACCCCCGACATCCACTACACCATCGGCCACCCCGGACAAAGCGCTATGAACTGCATTATGCCGGGCGTAGACTTGCTCTGCAAAAATCCATGGGTAGACGATAAAAACATGGCGATCCAGGGACAAAGCTGGGGCGGTTATCAGGTAGCCTATATGGTTACCCAAACCAACCGATTCAAGGCCGCAGGGGCAGGCGCTCCCGTGTCCAACATGACCAGCGCCTACGGAGGCATCCGTTGGGGTACCGGCTTGGTGCGTCAATTCCAATACGAGGGTACCCAAAGCCGGATCGGCCAAAACCTTTGGGACGGATTTGACCTCTTCATCGAAAACTCCCCGCTTTTTCATGCCCAAAACGTAACGACCCCGCTGTTGATTATGCACAACGATAAAGACGGCGCCGTTCCTTGGTATCAAGGGATTGAGTACTTTACCGCATTGCGCCGTTTGGGCAAACAGGTATGGTTGCTCCAGTACAACGACGAAGACCATAACTTAGTGGAGCGCCGAAACCGCAAAGACTTGAGTATCCGCCTGTCCCAATTCTTTGACCACTTCCTTAAAGGAGCTCCCGCGCCGGTATGGATTAAAGAGGGCGTACCCGCCACCAAAAAAGGAATCGACTGGGGATTGGATTATTAAAAATCGACCAGACCCGGAGTGGGCGCCGCTTTCTCATTGAGGGTTGCGCCGTTCTAAAATTTCACGTACCCGTTGTACCCCTTTAAGGTTATTCGAAGTCACGCTGATGCATTATTACTATCTTTGTCAAAACTACATTTTCTAATCAAATCGTATGAGCAAATGAAAGCAAAATTTTATTTCTCCTTTCTCTTTTTACTCATAGTTTCAGATGGTTGTCGTTGTCCCAAGGAATCTGGTTCCGGATTAAATTTAGGTTTTGAAGAAGTCGAAAACGGAATGCCAAAAGGTTGGATCAAATGGGGGAATCCGACATATGATTTTGTAATTGATGTACAGATAAAACATTCCGGAAAATACTCTTTGCGTATCGAATCTAAGGACGAGACCACCTTACAAGATTTCGGCTGCCCTGCCCTCCCCATCCCAGCCGTATATGATGGAGAAAATATAACCCTCAAAGCATTTATTCGAACCGAAGGGGTAGAACAGCCTATTGGGTTGTTGCTCCGCATTGATGGAATGTCCGGCACATTACAGTTCGACAATATGACGCAAAAGGGTATCATGGGAAGTGAAAAATGGGAGGAGTACTCGGTGACACTCCCCATGCCGGAAGAAGCAAAAACGATATACATTGGCGCTATTCTCTTTGGTACCGGTAAAATGTGGATAGACGATCTGCAAGTCACCATTGATGGGGTAGATATTAAAGACGCCAAAATTTATGCCCAAAAGCCATTTCCTGCCGAAATGGACAGGGCTTTTACGTACAGTTCCAATATTACCATTCCCCTATCAAACAACCTGACTTCTAATGAAGATAAAATTTTGATAACAAATTTGGAATTAATGGGAAAAATCTGGGGGTTTTTAAAGTATCATCATCCTGAAGTGGGTAGAGGCAATTATAATTGGGATAATGAATTATTTAGAATATTACCTGCATACCTTAAGGCAAATGGAGTGGTACAGCGTGATGAAATGCTCCTAAAATGGATAGAGAAATATGGAGAAATACCTGTCTGTGAAAGATGCAAAGAGACCTCTGTTGACGCTTTTCTAAAACCGGATTTGTCATGGATCGAACAATATGGCATGAGTACAGTTTTAAAAGAAAAAATTAAGGAAATCTATAAAAACAGGCATCAAGGGGATCATTATTATGTCCAAAATAAATATACTTTTGTTCCCTTTTTTATTCATGAAAATGCATATTCTTATCTGCCGTTCCCGGACGCAGGATACAGGCTGTTGGCATTATACAGGTATTGGAATATAATACAATACTTTTACCCTTACAAATATCTTACGGATAAAAATTGGGGTCAAATCCTTACAGAATATATCCCCAAGTTTCTTTTGGTGCAAACAGAATTGGAATATCAATTGGCAGTGCTCCAACTTATAGGCGAAATCAACGACACCCATGCTTATTTTCTGGGAGCCCATAAAATTGACTCCTTAAGAGGTTATTGGCAAGCACCTTTTGAGGTACGTTTTATTGAAAACAAATTAGTCGTGACCCGCTTTTACAAACCGGAAGTAAAGGAATCAATGGGTTTGAATATTGGAGATATTATTACACGTATCAATGGAAAAGAAATTGAATATATTGTCGACAGCCTCAAGGTTTATTATCCTGCTTCAAACGAAGCGGTTAGAAAGTTTATCATGGCAAATGATTTGTTACGTTCGACTAAAGATAATTTAGTAATTGACCATATTCCTGCTGATGGGATCAAACATACAACAGAGTTAACACTTTTTGAAAAGAAGAGGTTAGATACAAGAAAAAATAATAATGAACCTGCATATCAATTTATGTATGGTGATAATATGCTGCTTAAGAGTGATCTTATTGGTTATGTAACCTTAAAAAAAATTAACCAAAAAGTAGTTGCGGATATCAAAAAAGAATTTAAGAATGCAAAGGGAATAATTATTGACATTAGAAACTATCCTGCTGCTTTTGTAGTACATACTTTGGGATCCTTTTTTGTTGCTGATGACACGCCTTTTGCAAAAGCAACGCACAATAATTTGAATAATCCCGGCGAGTTTACCTTACAACCCCCTCTTGTTATCCCCAAATCAGAAGAACCCTATCAAGGGA
>WRJW01000156.1 GCA_009778375.1 Bacteroidota bacterium | reverse complement strand
ACGGCTAAGTCGGCGTCTCTCAAGGTAAGCATGGCTGTTTCCGAGCTTACCCGATTGCTGGGGGTTGTGTCTAAAAAGCCCGAACAGGAGGGGATAAGCAAAATGGTAAGCATCCCAATGGCCAAAATGTGGATTGTATTTTTCATATTCTTCATATTCTATATATTAAAAGCTGATTTCTACACCAAAAGTTATTGTTTTCATAGGAGGTACCCTCATGTAGGATCTTCCTCCAAAAGGAACCTCAGGGTCAAAATCTAAACCGGTTAACGTAAACAGATTGGATCCGCTACAGTATATTCTTGCCCCGTTTAAGGCTAATTTAGAAGCAATATCCCTGGGGAGCGAATAAGACAAAGTCATACTCTTGAGCCGTAAAAAGTCACCTTTGCGTATCCACCTGGTAGAATTATAGTTTCCTCCTTGAGTGGTTAGGGTAGGTCTGGGAACATCGGTAACGTCTCCCGGATTTTGCCATCTTTTTAGCTGTTCTTTACTCAGATTGTTAAACAGGTTTTGACCGTCCAACCGAATTCGGTCGGTGGTGTCGTCCAAGACATAATTCCCGTATTGATAGTTGAAATTAAGGAAAAGCGAAAGGTTTTTCCAGGATAAGTTGGTGTTGATACCTCCATAACCTTTGGGAAGTCCGGTTTTTCCTTCGATAATGGCAGAACTGGCACTGGAGGTAGAATTGGTAATTTCCTTATTGAGTGTACCATCGGCCAAAGTGTTGTTTCTATAGTATCTGGGCGCTCCGGTTTGGGGGTCTGCGCCAATGTATTCGCGGGTATAATATTGGTAAAAGGAGTAGCCCTTTTTCCAAATATAGAACGAATTGTTGGGAATGGTTTCGTCTTCTCTTGAAAGGGATAAAATCTCGTTATACAGGCTGTTCCAGTTCATCCCCATAGACCATTGGATGTCCCCTTTTTTGATAATATCTACATTCAAACTGAGTTCGACTCCGCGATTGAGCATGGAGCCTACATTACGCAAGGTACTGGTAAAACCGGTAGTTGAAGGAATAGATGCATTGAGTAATAAATCTTTAGTTGTTCTATTGTAATACTCGGCAATAAAGGAGAATCGGTTAAAGACACGACCCTCGATAGCCACATTCCAAATATAGTTGGTTTCCCAAGTCAGGTTTCGGTCTGCATAGCTGTAAGGGTAGGAGATATTTTCATCACCATACTGGCTGTAGTCGTAGGTGGTTTGCCAGCCGTAATAACTGCTTGGTAGCGTGCCGCTTACTCCGTATGAACCTCTGATTTTTAAATCATTCATCCACGAAATATCTTTCATGAACGCTTCGTTGATAATTCTCCATGATCCGGAAGCTGACCAGAAATTCCCCCACCTCTTGGCAGGAGACAACTTGGAAGATCCGTCCCTTCTAAAGGTGGCTGAAAGGTAGTATTTGGCGTCATAATCGTAATTGAAATTGCTTATAAGCGATAACAGGCTTACTTCATCGTTAATGGTATAAGCTCCTCTGACTGTTGACGCTAAATCAGTGGAAGTCAAGCTATAGTTGGCAAAATCGGCTTTGGATACGTCTGAGTATTGTTCCTTGGAACTTTCGGCTTCCCAACCAACCATCACCGCAAGGTTATGTTTCTCTTTGAATGATTGGGCATAGTTTAAAACGGTAGAACTGACTAATCTGTTTACCCTGGTGTAACGGTCGCCTACATATCCCATACCGTAAACCTCACCGTACTGGTGACCCACCAACCACGCAAAACGGTCGTCCACACGGAATCCATCGTAATTAACCGTTGTTTTTAGTTTTAATACCTTTAAAAGAGAAGCTTCTGCCCACCCTTGGAGTAAAACCCTGGCTTGTTTTGAATTGGCGATCTGTTTGTCCAAACCGGGAACCGGGTTTCTAAAGGCAGTGCCGTCGTATGACTCCAAATAGTAGGTGCCGTCAGGATTTTTTAGAGGAAAACGATCGGTCAACTTGACCACATACGCATACCAGGGGCTGTCTCTTTGGCCGGGCTCATCCTGGAATCCATCCTGATCGGTACTGGAAAATTGGGAGCTTCCACCTACGGTTAAGAATTTATTCAGCTTATGGCTTGCGTTAAGAGCGGTAGAAATCCTGTTCATTTGGGCAATGTTTGATACCCCCAATGTTTTGGTGTAGGCAACAGAACCAAATACCCTTGAATCGGCGTTTCCTCCCGATACGCTGGCTTCGTAATTTTGGGCTACGGCTGTTCTAAAGAGTTGATCATACCATTTCGTATACTCATAGCCCGGTTTTATTGCCGGATAATAGTATTCTGTCCGGTTATTCACGTAGGCATCAATAGATCCGTAGGATGCCCATACAGATTCATTATCAGCGGCCGTATTTCTGAGCGTCTCCTTGACCAGCATCTCCTTTTCTGCATCGTTGCAGAGGGGGTAGTTGTGTACGGCAAAGGTGGAGAAGCCGACGCTTGCTTTAAAGGTCGAGACGACCCGCCCCTGTTTTCCGGTTTTGGAGGTGATTAGGATAACTCCGTTTGCGGCTCGGGATCCGTAGAGAGCGGCGGCAGCGGCATCTTTAAGGACGGTAATAGTCTCAATATTGCTGGGATCCAAAAAGTTCATGGAGCTGGTAACAATATTGGCGTCGGACCAATCCCCGCTGGTAATCGGAATCCCGTCAACAACATATAAAGGACGATTTCCTGCATTAAAAGAGCCGACTCCTCTGATGCGGATTTGGGTATCTGCGCCGGGTTGTCCGCTGTTCGAGGTAATTTGCATACCCGGGACGCTTCCGGCCAGCGCCTGTTCTACGCTGATCAGGGGAACGTCTTTGATGGTCTCATTTTTGACTACAGAGGCAGAACCGGAATAGCTGGCCTTTTTAACCGTACCGTAGGCGACTACCATCAACTCTTCCAACGACGTAGCGCTGGGAGAGAGTGTGATGTTTACCACCGTACGGTTGTTTACCGCTACCTCTTGTGTGGTGTATCCGATAAAGCTGACTACAAGCACCGCATTGCCCGGAATGTTGGCAAAAACAAACCTTCCATCCAAATCCGTAGTCGTAATCGAATTATTGCTGCCTTTTACAGCAATAGTGGCAAACGAAACAGGTGATCCGTCTTCGGAGGCGGTCACCGTGCCTGTAACTCTTGTTTGTGCTGCAACTGCAGTACAGACCAGGGCCGTTAGCGCAATCAATAGGATTTTTTTCATAGACTGATTTTTGAGTTATTAATTGGGTTATTGGTTTGCGTCAAAAGTACGAAAAGCAATAATTCATTAGTACTAAAATATTGAGAAAATAGATCACTTCTAAAAACTATAAGTTTTTCTTATGATTTTTATAAAATTTATTTATAAAAGATGTAAAAAAGTGATAATTTGTTACAGGGGTTTTTAAAATAAACTTTCTTATCTTTGCAACGTATACAGACAACAAAACAGGAACCTTAATGCTACTTATCATGATACGTTTATCGACCTTTATGCAACGATCCATGCTCTTTTTTATGAGCTTGGCGATCTCTTTCCTGCACCTCTCCGCCCAACCGCAGGAGGCGCGTTTACTCCGTTTTCCTGCTACCAACGAGCAGGTGATTGTATTTACGTATGCCGGAGACCTTTTTTCCGTTCCTTTTAACGGAGGAGAAGCCAAGCGGTTAACCTCGCATGTGGGCTACGAAATGTTTGCCCGCTTTGCACCCGACGGCAAATCTTTTGCCTTTACCGGACAATACGACGGTAATACCGAAGTGTTTACCATGAGCCCTCAGGGCGGAGAACCTTTGCGGATTACCTATACGGCCACTTTGGGGCGGGACGATATAGGCGACCGTATGGGGCCAAATAACATTGTCATGACTTGGACGCCGGACGGAAAAAATATTATCTATCGCTCCCGTAAACAAACAGACGGCTTTGTGGGCATGCTCTTTAGCGTAAATAAAGAAGGTGGTTTGTCGGAACCCCTTCCACTGCCTGAAGGAGGCTTTTGCAGTTATGCTCCAGATGGCAAACAATTGGCGTATAACCGTGTTTTTCGCGAATTCCGTACGTGGAAATACTATAAGGGGGGAATGGCCGACGATATTTGGATCTACGACTTTAAGACCCGACAAACGGTGAACATCACCAACCATCCCGCTCAGGATATTATGCCTATGTGGATCGGTGATAATATTTTTTATCTATCAGATAGAGATAGAATTATGAATGTATTTGTATACAATACCAAAACAAAAACGACCGAAAAAGTGACCGATTTTAAAGAGTACGACGTTAAATTTGCTTCTCATTTTGGTAAAACCATTGTTTTTGAAAACGGCGGCTATATCTACACATTAAATGCCGACACCCGAAAAGCCGAAAAGGTATCGATTCAGTTGGCTTCGGAAAACCTCTATGCCCGAAACGAAGTCAAGGACGCTTCCCGTACCATTCGCTCCACCGCATTGTCTCCCAATGGAGAGCGTATTGTATTTACGGCCAGAGGAGAAATATTTAACGTGCCGGCCAAATCGGGCGTTACCTTTAATATGAGCAGGAGTTCCGGCGCTCATGAGCGGGCGGCAGAATGGTCTCCGGATGGAAAGTACATTGCGTATATATCGGACGTTAGCGGCGAAACGGAGGTATACCTCCAGCCCCAGGAGGGTGGGGAACCTGTTGCCCTGACCAGCGGCACCACTACTTATATTTTTGGCTTGAGCTGGTCTCCAGACAGCAAATATATAGCTTACAGCGACAAACAGAACAACCTTAGGTTGATTGATGTGGCGGCCAAAAAGAGTTCGTTGCTGGTACACGATCCGGCAGGAGCCATACGCGGATTCGACTGGTCTCCGGACAGTAAATACCTTACCTATACCCGCAACGCAGCCAATAATATGGGGATTGTGTATGTGTACCAGATAGCCGAAAGGAGAGAATTTCCGGTAACCGACAAATGGTATAATTCCCGCGGGCCGGTATTTTCTAAGGATGGTAAATACCTGTTGTTCAGATCAGCCCGTGAATTTAATCCTACCTATTCTTCCATAGAATGGAACTACAGTTACGGCAATATGGATCGACTTTACCTGTGCATTCTGTCCAAGGATACCCCTTCTCCTTTTGTGATTGAGAACGACGAGGTTAAAACGGGAGAGGCTAAAGAGGCCTCCAAAGCCGAGGTAGAAAAAATGGTTAAGATTGATTTTGAGGGTCTTGCAGATCGTACTTTTTTGGTTCCGGTTTCTGCCGGCAATTTCGGTATGCTTTTTGCCGAAGCCGACAAAATCTACTATTCCGACCGGAGCGGTGTAAAGCAGTATGACCTCAAAACCCAAAAAGAGGAGAGCCTTACCGACGCCACCTTAGTGGCTGTATCGGCTAACGGCAAAAAGGCAGCCTACCGTAAAGGAACCGCTTTATATGTAGACAATTTTGGAAGTAAACCTGCCCTGAATACGGCGGTGGATGTATCCGGAATGAAAGTGGTTACCGATTATGCTCTGGAGTGGGCCCAAATTTTTGACGAGGCTTGGCGCTATATGCGCGATGGTTTCTATATGCCCAATATGCATGGGGTCGATTGGAAAGCGATGCGCCAAAAATACGAAGTACTGGTGCCTTATGTAAAACACCGCGAAGACCTTAACTATGTTCTTGGAGAGATGGTGGGCGAGCTTTGCATAGGCCACGCCTACATTAATCCGGGCGAATTGCCCCAAGTGCCCCGTATCAAGACGGGTCTTTTGGGCGCCGAGATTTCTCGGGACGCATCGGGTTTCTTTAAAATCGAAAAAATCATCCCCGGCGTTTCGTGGAATCCGGAACTGCGTTCTCCCTTAATGGAAAAAGGAGTGGAAGGCAAAAAGGGCGAATACATTATTGCCATTGATGGAGTCTATACCAATACGGTAAACGATCTGTACAAATTATTGGTGGGCAAGGCCGACGTCAACACCCAACTCCTTCTCAATACCAAACCGGCCAAAGAGGGCGCCCGCAAAGTGGTGATCAAACCTTTGGCAAGCGAAAGTCAGCTTTACCACTACAACTGGGTGCAGGAAAACATACGCAAAGTAGAAGAGGCTTCCGGAGGCAGAATCGGCTATATTTATATTCCCGACATGGGCGCCGAAGGGTTGAACGAATTTGCCCGTTATTTTTATCCCCAATTGGATAAGGAGGGATTGATTATCGACGACCGTGCCAACGGAGGTGGAAACGTATCGCCCATGATTTTGGAGCGCCTAAATCGGGAGGTATACCGCGTTACCATGAGTAATAATTCGACCCGGATCAGTACGGTGCCCGACGCCACCCTGAACGGTCCCAAAGTCTGCCTGATCAATAAGTATTCTGCTTCGGACGGAGACCTCTTTCCGTGGGGATTTCGTGCTTTGGGCCTGGGCCCGCTGATCGGCACCCGTACCTGGGGCGGTATTGTGGGTATTTCGGGTTCGATTCCCTTTATAGACGGAACCGATATGCGGGTACCTTTCTTTACCAGCTACTCTTTTGAAACGGGAGAGTGGATTATCGAAAACCACGGCGTAGATCCCGATATCCTGATCGACAACGATCCTGCCAAAGAGTGGGCCGGAGAGGATCAGCAACTTAACCGCGCCATTGAGGAGGTTATGAAACGGCTGCCTGCCCGCAAACCGATTCCGCCCATTCCTGCGCCCAGGGATTTTAGCAAATAGTCTGTTTGCCTACTCCAGCACCACCGTCTTTCCCTTGGGGTAGCGCACGCTGTATTTTACATTCATCGTGCGAGATTCCGACGGCTTGAGGGTCAAGGTCCAACACAACTTTCCGGTATCTTTGTTCCAATCGGCCTGAGTTATGTTTAGGGCCTCTATCCTAATCTCTTTTTCTGCCGATACCGGAATTTGGTCTTCGAGGGTGATGGTGATTTCCTGACTCTTTTTGTTGTGTACCGTTAAATCCCACTCCCGCGTTTCGGTAACGTTGCTGCCCAACAATTGTTTTTCGCTAAAATCGCGTTTGCGGAT
>WRJW01000155.1 GCA_009778375.1 Bacteroidota bacterium | reverse complement strand
CTTTCTGACAATACAATAGCATCTTCAAAATTATATCCTTTCCAGGGCATAAAGGCGACTTTGAGGTTGCGTCCTAAGGCTAATTCTCCGTTTTGGGTTCCGTAGCCTTCTGTCAGAATCTGACCGGCCGTAACCTTGTCGCCCTTGCGTACCAAAGGTTTAAGGTTAATGGAGGTGTTCTGATTGGTTTTACGGTATATCGGCAGTCTATATACGGTGATTTCAGGAGTAAAACTTACAAATCGTTCTTCTTCTGTAAGTTCGTATTTAATGTGTATTTCATTGGCGTCCACATACACAACTTCTCCTTTTCCTTCGGCATTGATTTGGGTACGGCTGTCCCTCACTACCGGGCCTTCTAAGCCGGTGCCCACGATGGGTGCTTCGGGCTTGATCAGCGGAACGGCCTGACGCATCATGTTAGATCCCATGAGGGCGCGGTTGGCGTCGTCGTGTTCAAGAAAGGGGATCAACGAGGCGGCGATCGAAGCAATCTGATTGGGAGCCACGTCCATATAGTGCACCTCTTCCTTGGTTACCACGGGATAGTCTGCTTCGTAACGACACTTAATCCGTTCGTCCGTAATCATTCCGTTATCGTCAAGATGCACGTTGGCCTGGGCCACCATCTGGTCTTCTTCTTCTTCGGCGCTCATATAGACAAAACCTTTAGAGCTAAGGTCTACCGTTCCTGCATCGACTTTGCGGTAGGGAGTTTCGATAAATCCCAACTCGTTGATGCGGGCATAAACGCAGAGCGAAGAGATCAGCCCGATGTTGGGGCCTTCGGGGGTTTCAATGGGACAAAGGCGTCCGTAATGGGTATAGTGGACGTCGCGTACCTCAAAGCCGGCACGGTCCCGGGAGAGTCCGCCGGGGCCTAGTGCCGAGAGGCGGCGTTTGTGGGTCATTTCGGCCAACGGATTGGTTTGATCCATGAACTGGGAGAGTTGGCTGGTGCCAAAGAAGGAATTGATGACCGAGGAGAGGGTCTTGGCATTGATCAGATCAATGGGGGTAAATACTTCGTTGTCACGCACATTCATTCTTTCGCGAATGGTTCGGGCCATTCGGGAGAGCCCTACGCTAAACTGATTCGCCAATTGTTCACCTACTGTACGGATCCGGCGGTTGCTCAAATGGTCAATATCGTCTACGGCTGCTTTGGAGTTGATGAGTTGAATCAGGTAGGTGATAATGGCAATGATGTCCTGGCGGGTGAGCACCCTGATTGCGGGATCGGTCTCCTGATGCAGTTTTTTGTTGAGTCGATAACGGCCCACATCGCCTAAGTCGTAACGCTTGTCGGAGAAAAATAGCTTGTCTATTACATCCATGGCCGTAGCTTCGTCAGGCGGTTCAGAGTTGCGCAATTGGCGGTAGATGTAAATCACCGCCTCTTTGGCAGAGTTACAGGGATCCTTTTGGAGGGTGTTGTGGATAATGGCAAAGTCGCTGATGTTGGCGTCTTCTTTATGCAGGAGGATTGTTTCGGCCCCCGATTCAAGAATCAGTTCCAAGTGCCCCTGCTCCAATATGGTTTCTCGGTCTACCACAATCTCGTTCCGCTCGATGGATACCACTTCTCCGGTATCTTCGTCCACAAAATCCTCGATCCATGATTTTAATACACGGGCAGCTAATTTTCTGCCTATCAAGTGCTTTAAGTTGGCCTCGTTGACCGGTTCTTCGTTGGCCAAGCCAAAGATTTCGAGGATGTCCTTATCGCTTTCGAATCCAATGGCGCGAAGCAGTGTGGTTACCGGCAATTTCTTTTTACGGTCGATGTAGGCGTACATCACGTTGTTGATGTCGGTGGCAAACTCTATCCAGGATCCTTTAAAGGGGATAATCCGGGCAGAATAGAGTTTGGTCCCGTTGGCGTGTATGCTTTGGCCAAAAAATACCCCCGGCGAACGGTGGAGTTGGGAGACGACAATCCGTTCTGATCCGTTGATCACAAAGGTGCCGCGGGGGGTCATATAGGGAATGGTGCCCAGATAGACATCCTGCACTACCGTGTCAAAGTCCTCGTGTTCGGGGTCGGTGCAGTAGAGTTTGAGTTTGGCCTTGAGGGGAACGCTGTAGGTAAGCCCTCGATCTAAGCAATCTTCTATAGTATACCTCGGAGGATCAATAAAATAGTCTATGAACTCCAGCACAAAGTTGTTACGGGTGTCGGTAATGGGAAAGTTCTCCCGAAAAACATTAAAAAGTCCTTCGTTTTTCCTGTTTTCGGGGGTGGTGTCTAATTGAAAAAAATCTCTGAAAGATTTGAGTTGCACTTCCAAAAAATCGGGATAATCTAAAAGCGTCTTGGAAGTGGCGAAGCTAATACGCTGATTCGTTATTTTTTGCGACATTTTGTGGGGATTAGTTGAAAAATAAACTTTTAACGACAAAAAGGCTTAGAGCCCCGTCGGACTCTAAACCTGTATTACGTTTCCGGGTTTCGGAAGGGTAGTCTATTTAATTTCAACTTCTCCGCCTGCCTCCTCAAGTTGAGCTTTTACCTGTTCGGCTTCCGATTTGGAAACTTTTTCTTTAATTGCCTTGGGGTAAGCGTCTACCAAATCTTTGGCCTCTTTAAGCCCTAAACCGGTAATTTCTTTAACCGCTTTAACGATTTGTAATTTAGCTTGTCCAGGTGATTTCAGAATAACGTCAAACTGGGTTTGTTCTACTTCTGCGGCGGCGCCGGCGCCGGCTGCGGGAGCGGCAACGGCTACAGCGGCTGCTGCGGGTTCGATTCCGTATTCGTCTTTAAGAATTTGGGCTAATTCCTGAGCCTCTTTTACCGTGAGGTTTACTAATTCTTCTGCAAATTTTTTGAGATCTGCCATGATGGTTATGTGTTTAAAATGTTTGTAATATCGTTATGAATTGCGTTCAGCTAAGGTATCTGCAATGCCGGCTAATTTGGCCCCGCCGGAAGTAAGGGCGGAGATAATGTTGCGGGCAGGCGTTTGAAGCAGGGCCACAATATCGCCGATGAGTTCTTCGCGCGATTTGATGTTGACCAATGCATCAAGATGTTCGGATCCAATATAGGCGCATTCCTGAAGGCAGGCGCCTTTAAGCAGGGGCTTTCCGTATTGTTTGCCAAATTCTTTAATCAATTTGGCAGGGAGGTTTGCCGTTTCGGTAAAGAATACGGAGGTAGGCCCTTCCAAAATGGGGAAGAGTTGGGCGGCTTCGGCGTTTCCGACTTTTTCCAAGGCTTTACGCAGCAGGGTATTTTTTACCACCATCCATTTGATGTTTCGGGTAAAACACTCCCTGCGTAGTTTGGTAGTCCGCTCCGCGTTGAGGCCTGCAGTATCTACTACGTAAAAGTTAGGGGTTTGTACTAACTGTGCTGCTAAATTTTCAATCAATAATGTTTTGTCTTCTTTTCTCATATCGTATTGGGTTATTCGGCGGCACTGCCGGTTTTAAGGTCTACGTTAATACCGGGGCCCATGGTCGGAGAGAGGTAGATGCTTTTAAGGTACGTTCCCTTGAGGGCCGGAGGTTTCAATTTGAGTACGGTGCTCAAGAGTTCCTGAGCGTTTTCGCACAATTGATCGGGCGAAAAGGAGACTTTTCCTATGTTGGTATGCACAATACCGTGCTTGTCTACCTTAAAGTCAATTTTACCCGCTTTTACCTCGGAAACGGCTTTGCCTACTTCCATCGTTACGGTACCCGTTTTGGGGTTAGGCATCAAACCGCGGGGGCCCAAAATGCGGCCAATAGCACCCACCTTAGCCATAACGGCAGGGGTGCATATAATCACATCTACATCGGCCCATCCGCCTTTGATCTTCTCAATATAGTCGTCCAACCCTACAAAGTCGGCTCCGGCAGCCTGTGCCTCGCCCTCTTTGTCGGGGGTACAGAGTACTAATACGCGCGTTACTTTTCCCGTTCCATGCGGAAGAGTTACTACGCCGCGTATCATCTGGTTGGGTTTACGGGGGTCTACCCCAAGGCGCACGGCAATGTCTACGGAGGCGTCAAATTTAGTGTAAGAAACCTCTTTGACCAATTTGCAGGCGTCGGCCAACTTATACAACTTAGTTGCATCAACCTTGTCGTATACTGTTTTTTGATTTTTTGTCAGCTTGCTCATTTCTGCACGAAATTTAGGTTACATCCTGTGGAAAAGTCCCTGTTACATTAATACCCATACTGCGGGCGGTTCCCGCTACCATGCTCATGGCTGATTTTAGCGTAAAAGCATTCATGTCGGGCATTTTATCTTCGGCAATCAGGCGCACCTGATCCCAATTGACAGAAGCAACTTTTTTTCGATTGGGTTCTGCAGAACCTGACTCGATTTTGGCGGCTTCTTTCAACTGGATGGCCACAGGGGGATTTTTTACAATAAAGTCAAAGGACTTATCAATGAATACAGTGATAATCACAGGCAGTACTTTACCCGCTTTATCCTGAGTTCTTGCATTGAACTGTTTGCAAAAATCCATGATGTTTACCCCCTTGGAGCCCAAGGCAGGCCCTACCGGAGGGGAGGGATTAGCCGCACCGCCTTTAATCTGTAATTTGATGAGTGCGACAATTTCTTTAGCCATAATGTTTTGTTGTTTATTCTTTTTCTACTTGTACAAAATTTAACTCCAACAGCGTTTTCCGCCCAAAGATCTTGACCATTACCTTTAACTTTTTCTTATCTTCGGAGATCTCTTCGATGGTACCGTTAAAACCGTTGAACGGTCCGTCTACCACCTTGACTGCTTCGCCGGCATAGAAAGGAGTAATGATCTCCTCTTCCCGATCGTTCAGTTCGTCAACCCTGCCTAAGATTCTGTTCACTTCACTTTGGCGAAGAGGAACCGGTTGTCCTCCCTTGGTTTCGCCCAAAAAGCCCGAAACATGGGTAATGTTCCGGATCAGGTGCTGGAGCTCTGCGGTAAGCGCTACTTCAATTAAAATGTATCCGGGGTAAAAAATACGCTCCTTACTAATCTTTTTACCGTTTCGGATTTGGTAAATTTTCTCGGTAGGGATGAGCACCTGAGAGATATAATCTTCGAGTTTCAACCGCTTGATCTCGTTTTCTATATACTCTTTAGCCTTTTTTTCTTTACCGCCGACTGCTCTGACGACATACCATTTTTTGGTAACTTCATTCATGGCGCACTTTATTAATACAACATGTTGTAGATGTTGGTCATAATGGTTCTAAACACAAGATCCATGGTAAAAATGACGGCGGCAAAAATGACCGAGGCAACCATTACTACAATCGCACTGCTTTGCAATTGACTCCAGTTTGGCCATGTTACTTTGTGTACTAACTCGTTGTACGCTTCTTTGAGATACGTTTTAATTTTATTCATTTGGGGTACATTTTATGTGTACGGTTGTTATGCGCCCATCGCCTTGGAAGCTGGTTTTGGGCCTCATTAATCTTATTGCGTAACCTCTAAGATTGCAGGGGCAGAGCGATTCGAACGCCCATCAACGGTTTTGGAGACCGCTATTCTACCCTTGAACTATGCCCCTGTCGGGTTTTATAATACAGAAGTATTAATCAAGCAGTTTGGTTACCTGTCCTGCGCCGACGGTACGGCCTCCTTCGCGAATAGCAAAGCGAAGTCCTTCGTTGATGGCTACGGGGTAAATCAATTCTACGGTGATCGTTACGTTATCGCCCGGCATCACCATTTCAACGCCCTCGGGGAGTTGGATCTCTCCGGTAACGTCCAAAGTACGCAGGAAGAATTGGGGACGGTATTTGTTGTGGAAAGGAGTGTGGCGTCCGCCTTCTTCTTTCTTAAGTACGTAAATCTCAGCTTGGAATAATCTATGGGGGGTAATGGTGCCCGGTTTGGCAATTACCTGTCCGCGTTTGATCTCTTTTTTGTCGATACCACGGAGGAGCAATCCTACGTTGTCGCCGGCTTCACCTCTGTCCAAGATTTTACGGAACATTTCTACTCCGGTGACGGTGGTTTTGCGGGGTTTTTCGCCCAAACCGATGATTTCTACCTCTTCGCCGGTCTTAATAACGCCGGTTTCGATACGGCCGGTGGCTACGGTGCCACGTCCGGTGATAGAGAATACGTCTTCAACAGGCATAACAAAGGGTTTTTCATTCTCACGGGGCGGAATGGGAATGTAGGAGTCTACGGCGTCCATCAGTTCCATGACTTTGGCCTCTCCTTCGGGGTCTCCGTTGAGGGCGGCCAAGGCGGATCCGCGGATAACGGGGGTGTTGTCGCCATCAAAGTTGTAGAAACTTAACAGTTCGCGTACTTCCATCTCTACAAGGTCTAACATCTCGGGATCGTCCACCAAGTCTACCTTATTGAGGTAAACTACAATACGGGGCACGTTCACCTGACGCGCCAAAAGGATGTGTTCACGGGTTTGTGGCATGGGGCCATCGGTGGCGGCTACTACGATGATCGCACCGTCCATTTGGGCAGCGCCGGTAACCATGTTCTTTACATAGTCGGCGTGGCCGGGGCAGTCTACGTGGGCGTAGTGGCGGTTGGCGGTTTGGTACTCAACGTGGGCGGTGTTGATGGTAATACCACGCTCTTTTTCTTCGGGAGCGTTGTCAATAGAGTCGAATGAGCGCTGCTCAGAGAGGCCTTTTTTGGCCAAAACCATGGTGATGGCTGCGGTCAGCGTGGTTTTTCCATGGTCTACGTGACCGATGGTGCCGATGTTTACGTGCGGCTTGATTCTTTGGTACGTTTCTTTTGCCATAATTGTAATAATTTAATGATTAATTTGTTGGAGCCGGCGGCGAGAATTGAACTCGCGACCTCTTCCTTACCAAGGAAGCGCTCTACCCCTGAGCTACGCTGGCAAAATGTGGAGCGGAAGACGAGGTTCGAACCCGCGACCCTCAGCTTGGAAGGCTGATGCTCTACCGACTGAGCTACTTCCGCGTGAAAAAATGAAGTATATGTCAAAGATCAAAGTGGATTAGCTCGCTTCGCTCACTGATCC
>WRJW01000154.1 GCA_009778375.1 Bacteroidota bacterium | reverse complement strand
CAACGGGGAATTGCTGGGCGCCCGAATTGCCGACGACGGACAGTGGCGTTTTCCCGCCTCCTCTACAGTGCCTGAAAAATTTCGTATTTGCCTCCTGCAATTTGAGGATCGGTATTTCTATCTTCATTTTGGCGTTAATCCGGTGTCGATGGTACGGGCGCTGATACAAAACATACGCCACAAACGGATAGTCAGCGGAGGAAGCACCCTCACGATGCAAACCATTCGCCTCTACAGAAATAAGCCCCGTACCCTCAGAGAAAAATTTATCGAAATGTTTTTGGCGGTTCGGTTGGAATGTCGTTACTCCAAAACGGGCATCTTGGGTCTTTATGCCTCTCATGCCCCTTTTGGCGGCAATGTGGTAGGAATAGAAAGTGCTGCCTGGCGTTATTTCGGTCATCCAGCTAACCAGCTTTCGTGGGCCGAAGCAGCTGTTTTGGCTGTACTTCCCAATAGTCCGGCTACCTTGCACTTCTCCCGAAACCGCCCTGATTTAGAGAATAAACGCAATCTTCTGCTCAAAAATCTCCTCGACCTCTGCAAGATCGACTCCGTTAGCTACGAATTGGCTATTCTGGAGCCTCTGCCCGATCAACCCCAAGCCCTCCCCCAATTCGCCCCTCATTGGGTAAGCCACTATTACCAAACACAACGCGGAACCTTTTCGGTAACGACCATAGATAAAGGCCTTCAAATGCAGGTAGAGGCGCTTTTGGAGCGCTGGAATGATGAATTACTCCGCAGCGACATTCGAAATATTGCCGCCATTGTTCTGGATGTGCACACCGGAGACCCCTTAGTATACTGCGGAAACGTCCGCTTTGACCGGAACTCCTCGGCCAATCAGGTAGACATCCTTCGGGCGCCGAGGAGCACCGGAAGCATCCTCAAACCCTTTTTATACTGCGCGTTGTTGCAAGAAGGCCAAATTCTTCCACACACGCTGCTTCCGGACATTCCCACCAACATCAACGGCTTTACTCCCAAGAATTTTAATATGCAATACGACGGCGCCGTTCCTGCTTCGGAAGCCTTAGCCCGTTCTCTGAATGTACCCGCCGTATATATGCTCAGGATGTACGGTTTGCCCAAATTTTACGGTCTGCTTAAAAAAGCGGGCATGACCACCCTTACTCAGAACGCTGCGCATTACGGGCTTTCGCTGATATTGGGAGGAGCAGAGGGCAAGCTTTTAGATATCAGTAAAATGTACTGTTCAATGGCCCAGAGTTTGTTGTCCGATACCTCCTTAGTCGTCACCCACCCCCCCCTGTTTCTGCCTGCGGCAGTCTGGCAAACTTTTGAGGCGCTTAAAGAGGTCAACCGGCCCGAAGAAATGGATTGGCGAACGACCCCTTCTATGCAGCGAATTGCCTGGAAAACAGGAACCAGCTACGGATTCAGGGATGCCTGGGCCGTGGGCGTGACCCCCCGATATGTGGTAGGCGTATGGGTAGGAAATGCCCAAGGAGAAGGCAAACCCGGACTTACAGGAGCCAAAACCGCCGGTCCCATTTTGTTCGATATTTTTAACCTCCTTCCCTCATCGACTTGGTTTACACCGGCAAAAGAATTGGTAGAGGTCGGAATATGTCGACAATCCGGACATATTGCAAGCCGATACTGTACCCAAATCGATACCCTTTTGGTGGCTCCCGCAGGGCTCAACAGCGATCCCTGTCCCTACCATATTCCCATAAGCCTTACTCCCGATGGACGCTTCCGAATCCATGCCGGCCATCCTCAAATCGATGCCGTATCCAAAAACTGGTTTGTCCTCCCGCCTGTATGGGCTTGGTATTACCGACAACGCCACCCCCTCTTCCAGCCCCTTCCTCCCCTTTTTCCCGGCACCTCCCTCTCTTCCGAGACACCCATGCAATTTATTTACCCTCAACCCGGAACTACCCTAAGTTTGCCCAAGCAGTTAGACGGAAACCGCGCCAACCTTAGCCTCCGCCTTGCCCACGACGATCCAAACGCCACCGTCTATTGGCATTTGGACGAGGAGTATTGGGGCGTTACCCGCGATTTTCACGAGATCGTCCTGACACTCCAACCCGGAAAACATACCGTAACCGTTGTTGATAATCAAGGAAATACATTATCAACAACATTTGTTGTTAAATAATTTTTTTGTTTTTCCCGCAAATATCTTATATTTGTAGTTGAATCTATGACTTCAATACAATAAACTATGAAAACATTGGTAGAGAAAATCAAAGCCGAATGGGAGGTATTTGTGACTAATGCCGACGCACAAGTCGAAAAAGGAAACAAAGCTGCCGGTACCCGCGCCCGCAAAGCTGCGCTTGAATTGAGCAAGCTGCTTAAAGAATTCCGGAAAGTGTCTGTGGAAGCTGCTAAATAACAAGCGTTTTTCTGCATTTTCTAAAAAGCCGCCTAACACCCAGACGGCTTTTTCTATTCGATCGGCAACCTCAAGAGCCACAGATTTTTTTTGGGACAAACAGAAAGAGAGGGTTAGTTGTGCAGATACACAGGATGGATAGGAGAAACGCAAAATGCTTGCGCATTAAAGATATTCTTTAGGCGTTTCTTCTCCCCGTAATACGGCCAATCCATTCATGGCCAAAGCGGTCATTTCGTCCTCTCCGGGATAGACTTTTACCTGAGCCAAAAAAGCTACCTGTTCCTGAATCAATGAGACAAAAAGCTTGCTGTAAGCCATGCCTCCGGTAATGAGAATGGCGTCTACTTCGCCCTTTAAAACCACCGCCATAGCGCCTATTGCTTTGGCTACCTGATAAGCCATGGCTTCAAAAATCAATCGGGCTTCCGTTTGCCCTTTTTCTACCCACTCACAAACAGTAATAAATTGATTGGTACCCAAATGCGCTACCAAACCACCTTCTCCTACAATCATCTTTCGCACTTTTTCGAGGGTATAATCCCCACTAAAGCACAACTTGGCCAAAGCGTAGGCGGGCAAACTTCCGGAACGTTCCGGAGAAAAGGGTCCATCGCCATCCAAAGCATTGTTTACATCAATCACCCTTCCCTCGCAATGGGCTCCAACCGATATGCCTCCACCCAAATGGGCCACGATCAGCTTCAAATCTTCGTAGGCAATATTGATTTCGCGGGCATAGTTCTTGGCAACCGCCTTTTGATTCAGGGCATGAAATATGGAAATCCTTTCAAAAGCAGGATGACCTGAGATACGGGCAATCGGTTGCAGTTCGTCCACCACAACGGGATCGGCGATATAGGCTTTACATCCGGGCCATTCCTTTGCCATGTCAGCGGCAATCAAACCGCCCAAGTTGCTGGCATGTTCTCCCTGCCGTCCCTGAAAAAGGTCATCGGTCATGGCCTGGTTGACTTCGTACACTCCGGAAGGTATGGGTTTGAGCAAACCGCCTCGGCCTACTATAGCCGAAAAATCGGAAAGCATTATATGCTGCTCCGCAAGTTCCTTTACTATCAACTCTTTCCTGAATTCAAACTGATGAGCAACTTTAGCGTACCGGTTTAACTCTTCGGTCTCGTGCCTGATGCTCTTACTGAACTGCAACTGTTCGTTTTCGAATACGGCGATTTTAGTCGAAGTGGAGCCGGGGTTAATGGCCAATATTTTATAAGACGCCATAACTGCGGTTATTTGGCCATCAATGCTGCCAGGGCAATAGAATTGAGTTTGCTGGTGGTACTGTCTCCGCGAGAAGTAAGAACGCAGGGAACTTTGGCGCCCATTACCATGGCGGCCAATTCGCCCTTGGCCAATTTGGTTACCGCCTTAAAGAAGACATTTCCGCTTTCAATGTTGGGGAATACAATACAATCGGCATCTCCGGCTACCGTTCCGGTCACTTTTTTGGTTTGGGCCGACTCCTTGTCAATGGCCACATCCAAGGCTAAAGGGCCATCTACGTAAGCGCCGGTAATTTGACCTCTGTCGGCCATCTTGGCAATCATGGCGGCGTCTACACAAGCCTGCATGCCGGGCAACATCTGCTCGGTAGCCGCCAGCAACGCTACTTTTGGCTTGTCGATCTGCAATGCCTGAGCTGTGCTGATAACATACTTGGTAATGGCAACTTTTTGATTCAAATCTGGAGCGGGAATAACTGCTACGTCACTTACAATCAAAAATTTAGGATATGTTGGCGCCGATACTACGGTTACGTGGCTCAATACAGCCTTGGGGGGTAGCAAACCCCGTTCCTTATTCAAAATCGCCCGCATATACTTGTCGGTACTGCACAGCCCTTTCATCAAAATATCGCCTGCTCCATTGTTAATCATGTCTACGGCAGTGGCGATGGCTTTTAACTCCTCGGCTACATGAACAATGGAAAAGATAGAAGGATTAATCTTTTCATGGGCGCATACTTCTAAAATTTTTTGTTCATCGCCTACTAAAACCGCCTCTACAATCCCTTTTTCCACAGCCAAACAAGCTGCATTAATGGTATGGTCGTCTACAGCCCATGCGGCTATTAAACGTTTTTTGGGCTGGGTACGAACCTTGTCGAACAGTTGGTCAAAATTGGTTATCATATCGTTATTTTTTAATTAAGTTCATGGTATCGGTAGCAATCACCAACTCTTCGTCGGTAGTAATAGCGGCCATTTTAACTTTGGACCCAGGATGAGTAAGCTCTACATCTTTTCCGCGGACCCCCTCATTGGCGGCAGGATTAAAGTCCACGCCCAAATAAGCCAAATGTGCTCCTACGTAGGCGCGCAAATGAGGGTCGTTTTCTCCAATCCCTCCGGTAAAAATAATCAAATCAACGCCTTGCATGGCAGCCGTATAGGCTCCAATATATTTGAGCACCCTATAACGAAACATCTCCAAAGTCAAAGCAGCGCGTTCGTTTCCCGCCTGTGCAGCCGCTTCGATATCCCGCATATCGGAGGATACGCCCGATACCCCCACAAAACCGCTCTTTTTGTTTAATACCGTATTGATGCCGGCTGCATCCAATCCCTCTTTCTCCTGTAAAAAAGTAACTACTCCCGCATCAATGTCTCCGCAACGAGTACCCATAATCATCCCCTCCACAGGAGTAAGGCCCATAGAAGTATCTACCGATTTTCCATTATTTATAGCCGTAATGGAACCGCCGTTGCCCAAATGACAGGTAATTACCCTCGCTTGCTTGTAATCCAATCCCAACATGGCACACCCTTTTTGGGCCACAAACTTATGACTGGTGCCGTGAAAACCGTATCTACGCACTTGATATTTGGTATAGTAGTCGTAGGGGATGGCGTACATATAGGCATAATCGGGCATGGTCTGATGAAATGAGGTATCGAATACCGCTACCTGAGGCATGCTCGGCAATAAAGTTTTAATAGCGCGAATTCCCATCAGATTGGCAGGGTTATGGAGCGGCGCCAGTGCGCAGCATGCCTCAATATTTTTTTCTGCCTGCTCATCAATACGGGTACTCGCCCTAAAAAACTCGCCTCCGTGTGCAACACGATGGCCAACAGCCTGAATATCGTCCAAAGAGGCCAAAACCCCTGTACCGGCTAAAGTTAAAAGATCCAAAACTTTTCGAATCCCCTCGGTATGGTCCGACACCGGAAGTTCTATTTCCAACTTGTCTTTGCCGGAGACTCGGTGCGTAATCACGGCCGTTTTCATGCCGATACGCTCTACAAGGCCTTTGGCCAATAAGAGATAATGCTGCTCCGAACTCATGTCAAGCACCTGATATTTAATAGATGAACTGCCGCAATTTAATACGAGAATAATCATAACACTTTTTGTTGATGGTTTGTTTACTGATTTGAATAAAAAACAAAGATATGCCTTTTATTCAAATGCACAAGGCGCCACCACCTTTAAACTGGCAGGAAATACCTCCACATTCAGATCTCTGCCCATCCATACATGTTCCCCGTCAAACTGTACATACCCATCGCACATCCTTTGGATCTTAAAAAGGGGGCCGCGGAATGTTTCGATAAACTTGGAATGGTCAATGTTTTTTGCCAGCAGGCGCATGGCGGTAAAGGGAATGCGTGCAACCGACGTACTGTTCCAAATCACCATATCCAACTGCCCGTCTGTGGCACAGGCGCCAGGAGCAATATACACGTTATTACCCCATTGAGCACAATTGGCAAAGGTTATCAGAAAGGCTTCCCGTTCCATCATGGAATCGCCGACATAAATTTTGTATTTTTCGGGATGGTAATGGGTATATTCCATAGCCGACAAGGCAATATAGGAAGAAAATCCCCGAACAGGCGCCGCATCAAAACGATTGGCTAAACTGGCTTCAAACCCGACTCCTGCCGTACAAAAAAAGGGACGTCCGTTTATGGCGCCTGAATCAATGACCGCTATATGCTGTTGCAGCAAAACGTCCGCAGCTTTGGGTAGGGATCGGGGAATACGGAGGTGGCGGGCCAGTCCGTTGCCCGAACCGGTGGGTATTATTCCCAGAGGTATGGTCGAAAAGACCAAAGCGCGAGCCACTTGATTGACCGTTCCGTCTCCACCCACCGCCACAACTAAATCTACCTTAGATTCCTTATATCGCAAGGCTGCTTCATAGGCATCTTCTGCCCCTTTTGTATAGTAAATATCTATATACCAGTCGGTATAATGAGTAAAAAAACGCTCCAAATAATTTTCCGGACGAACTTTTCCCCTCGTCCCTGAGATTGGATTAACAATAAATGCCGCTTTTTTCATACGGCAAAGATAACGATTCAAAATAAATTCCTACCTT
>WRJW01000153.1 GCA_009778375.1 Bacteroidota bacterium | reverse complement strand
GTTATATGGATTGTGCTGTGCGGGTGCTGTACAGGCGAATATATAGAATACAGTTTCAACGGTTTTTTGCCTGTATTGATGATATTGTGCCATTTTCCGGCAGGAATAAATATGGCAAAATCTTTTCCGGCCATTTGGCTGAAGGTAAGCGAGTGTTCGGTGTCGCCCATTACCACTTGGGCACTCCCGTCCTCAACCCGTAAAAACTGATCGGTTGTTGGATGTTTTTCCAAACCGACGTCGCTGCCCACCGGAATGGACATTAAAGTTGCCTGAAGAAGCGTTCCGGTCCATAACGCCGTCCTAAAATTAGTGTTCGACATGGTGTAAGCATCAATGTTGAGCACGGTTGGATTTGCACCGTAGTCTCTAAGCACTACATCGGTTTTTGGCGCCTGGTTGCAGGAGGTAATACTCCATCCCAAGAGCAATGTGCCTGCACAAAATAAAATCAATCTGTTTTTCATATTTTACAGTAATTACGTTTAACAATTTTTATTAATAATTAACAGCCTTTAACTCAAAATAGGCTTGCGGATGTTGGCAGCAGGGGCAAACATCGGGCGATTTTGGACCGTAATGAACGTATCCGCAGTTGCGGCACACCCAGAGCGCCTTGTCGGAGCGCTTAAATACTTCGTCGTTTTCAATATTTTGCAGCAGCTTGCGGTAACGCTCTTCGTGCGTTTTTTCTACAGTAGCAACCAATGTAAAGGCAGTGGCAATTTGGTCAAAGCCCTCTTCTTTGGCAATTCGGGCAAATTTGGGATAGAGCAAATCCCACTCTTCGTGTTCGCCGTCGGCTGCGGATAGAAGATTGTCGGCGGTAGCGCCGATAACTCCGGCAGGAAAGGCGGCGGTGATCTCTACCATGCCCCCTTCGAGAAATTTAAAGAAAAGTTTGGCGTGTTCCTTTTCCTGTGCGGCCGTCTCTTCAAAAAAGGCGGCAATTTGCTCAAAGCCATCCTTGCGGGCTTTACCGGCAAAATAGGTGTACCTGTTGCGTGCCTGCGATTCGCCTGCAAACGCTTTTAACAGGTTTTGTTCGGTTTGTGTTCCTTGGATACTCATAGTGAAAAAAAATAGGTGTAAATGATTATGGTGTAAAATTAATGTTTTTGAGGCATGATTCAAAATGCGACATCCCAGATTCCGGTAACTCTGCACAATTCCACAAGCGCGGCATTGGCATTGTAAAGCGCTTGATAGTAGCCTTGAAAGACATCGTTGGCCGTGCGCTGAGCGTCCAAAACTTCTAAAAGTGAAGTCTCGCCATGTGCATAGCTGTACTTCTTTTTTTCTAAAATCAAAGTTGCATCGGCAAGGGTAGATCTTTGGTACAATTCCGCCTGGCGGCAGGCAGAAACATAACTGTTATAACATTGCTCTACCTCTTTACGAATGTGTAACAAAATTAGTTCATATTCAGCTTCTGCCTGTTTATCAGTATATTGAGCTATCCGTAACGCGCCTCTGTTTGCGTTGGAAAATTTTAGAGGAATAGAGAGACCCGCCGAAACAGCGTTAAACTTAGGGGCATATCCTTCTTCGTTTAGCGCCACGGTATTATGGGCAAATCCAATATTCAAACCTAAGTCAATTACTCGATTGGCCCGGGCTAACCTCAGGTTGGCCGCAGACAGTTCGCGTCCATGCACGGCAGCCCTCAAATCAGCGCGATTATCCTGTGCCCTTTCAATTAGATGGAGCAGTTGAAAGGAACGGATATCGAGCGGCAGCGTTCCCGAAAGCGAGTCTATGGTCGCCGTACCTCCCTCGAAAACCACCAAATCAGCAAGCATGTTGGTGTACTCCAGTTGTGCTTGCAGATAATCGGAAAATAGGGAGGTGGCCTCCAAACGCGATTGCATGGCGTCGACTTCGGCAATTTCGCCCAAACGGAAACGCAAACTGTCGGCACGGGCCAAATCCCTCATGCTTTGGTAAGAAGAATGCGCCAAGCCTACTAACTGTCGTTGTTTTAATGCCTCTAAATAACAGAGCGTGGCATCGGCGCGGAGGTTTTGGAAGAAGTTTTCTACAAGAGCCTCGGTCACCTGCTGTTCGCTTTTGGCCACCGCTATCCGCGCACGACGCTTGCCCCCAAGCTCCAAAGTATAACCAAGTTCAGTGGCATACACCTGTCCCATTTGCACCGCCCTGTCCTGATTGTTATCATAATTAAAGGATAGTTCAGGATCGGGCATTACTTTGGCTGCCTGTGCATTGGCTTCTGCAATCGATACATTGTATTTTTCTACTATATAGGCAATGTTTTTTTCGCAGACGTTTTTCAGGTAGTCGTCGTACGTTAAAATCCGCTGGGCGTAACCCTGAAGGGCAATCAGAGAAAACGCAATAATAAATCTATTTTTCATCTTTAAATCTTTTTTCCATAACGTAGTAAAGTGTCGGCAACAAATATAGCGTAATAAGGGTAGAGAACAATAATCCATATACAATAACCGTGGCCAACGGACGCTGAACGTCTGAACCTATGCCGGTGGAGAGCGAAGCGGGCAGCAGTCCAAGAATGGCTACCGTGGCGGTCATGATAACGGGACGAAGAATTTGAGACGCCCCGTTTACTACAGCTTCCCGTAGGGACAAAGTATGCCATGTCTCTACGGATTTGGTCCTCAAAATATTGATTCGCGAAATCATAATCACGCCATTTTGAATCGAAAGTCCAAACAGCGCGATAAATCCTACCGCAGACGAAACATTAAAAGTCATTCCGCGAACGACCAATGCCAACATTCCTCCAAACATGGCAAGCGGCAACATCCCAATCAGCAATCCCGCCTGACGGAATGTACCAAAGGCAAAGAACAGAAAGAGGAACATTACAGCCAAAACGATGGGCACAATGACGGCAAGACGGCTGTAGGCCCGTTGTTGGTTCTCGAATTGTCCATCCCATCGGATTTGGAATTTGGCATGGTCATATTGTACCTGTTCGTTAATGCTCGATTGAGCCTCGTTCAAAAAAGAGGTCAGGTCACGTCCCCGTAAATTGATGCGCACGGTAACAAAGCGGCGGTTCATTTCCCGGGTAATGGTACTGGCGCCCGTGGTGGTTTTAATAGCTGCCACTGCAGAGAGGGGGATCAGGGCTCCCGAACCCGATGTGAGCATCAAAGCTCCGATTTTTTCGGGTGTATCACGCGACGTTTCTATATAGCGGCAAATCACATCATAGACTCTGTTGCCTATAAAAATCTGCGTAATAGCCTTGCCGCCTATAGCCACCTCAATCAATTCGGCTACATCGGCTACATTCAGCCCGTATTTGGCGATTTTATCACGGTCAGCTACAATTTGCAACTGCGGCAGGGGCGGCTCCTGATCAATCGCCACATCTGTAGCGCCGGAAATTTGTGCAACAATTCGCTTAATCTTCTCTGCAATGGTGCGGCTTTCGGTGATATCCTCGCCATAAATTTTGACAGCCAAATCACTGTGTGAACCCGCTATCTGGTCCATGACCATATCAATAATAGGCTGCGAAAAACCAACATCATATCCGGGCATTGTCTCGACCATGGCCGCCATATCGGCAATCAAATCAGATTTTCTGCGTCCGTTTTTCCATGTTTTATAAGGCTTGAGCCCGACCGAAATTTCAATATGAGAGAAGGAAAAAGGGTCAACGCCTTCGTCATCGCGGCCGGTTTGGGTCATCACGTAAGTAACTTCGTCAAAATCGCTGAGTTTATGTCTTAAAACAGTACTCATCTCTTTGGCTTTTTCAAGAGAGAGTCCGGGAGGCATTTGCACCTGTATCCAAATAGTGCCTTCGTCAAGCGGAGGCAAAAAATCTTTACCCACAGCCATGGAAAGAGCAGTAACGGCAAGTAAGAGGAGTGCAATAGGAACGATAATTTTTTTAGGGGTAGCAATCATTGCTGCCGTCTGTTTTTTATAACTTTCTGTCAGACGTTTAAGCCATCGATTTTGATAGACTTTTTGCGGCTTTTTATAGAGGGCAAACGTTAATCCGGGGATCAAAATCAATGCAGCAGCCAATGCTCCCAACAATGCGTAACCCAGTGTAAAGGCCATAGGAGTAAAGAGTTTTTTCTCTACACTGCCAAAGGCAAACAAAGGCAAATAGGCAATAATGATAATGAGTGTAGAAAAAAATATCGGTTTTGCAACCTCTGCTACACGTTTTGCAATATTTGCTTCTTCCAAAGGCCGGTCGGGATCATCTTCCCGTTTTTTAAGTATGGTTTCCATCATTACGATTGACCCTTCGACAATAATACCAAAGTCAATAGCCCCAAGGGAGAGGAGATTGGCAGGTATTCCTGTTAACCTCATCAAAATAAAAGCAATCAGCAGTGCAATGGGTATAGTAACAGTGGCAAGCAGTGCTCCTTTGGGGCTTCCCAAAAAGATGATCAATATGCCTACCACCAACAGAATCCCGAATAAAAGGGTATGCGAAACGGTATGTAGTGTGTTATCAACTAAGTGAGTCCTGTCCAAAAAAGGGTGAATGTGAACGCCTTTAGGCAATACATCGTGGTTTAACTCATCAATCGTTTGGTGGATTTTTTCCAGCACCTGCGAGGGATTTTCAAAACGCAGCATTTGGATAATCCCTTCAACGCCATCTTCGTAACAAAACTCATGATCTATATAACCCAAAACGCCCTTGCGTTCCAGGTTCCCATATTTGAGATCGCCCAAATCCTTTACATAAACAGGCACTCCGCCAACAGTTTTAACTACGATATTTCCCAAATCGCGCAAATCCCGTACAAGACCCAGGCCGCGTACTACATAACTTAAATCACCTCTTGAGAGCATACTGCCTCCGGCATTGGAGTTATTCCGCTCTATGGATGCGGTAACTTCGCCAAGCGAAAGATTGTATTTGGTCAATTTATTGGGGTCAATTTCTATTTGAAACTGCGTAGTAATGCCTCCAAAACTGGCCACATCGGCAATGCCATGGATCTGTTTGAGACGGGGCACAATCACCCAGCGATTAAGTTCGGTCAGGTCCCTCAGATCCTTGTTTCCCGTAACGATGTAACGAAATATTTCGCCTATGGGAGAGGTGAGCGGGTTAAGTTCCGGTTTGGCATCAAAAGGCAGGTCTACGTTATTGATACGTTCCTGTACGCGCTGCCGCGCCCAATAATCATCTGTGCCATCCTCAAAAACCAAAAGAATGGTGGACAGGCCAAAGGTATTCTTGCTCCGCATCATCTTCATGCGCGGCAACCCATTGAGCTCCCTTTCAACGGGAATAGTAATCTGTTGTTCTATTTCTTCTGCCGCAAGTCCGGGCACTTGGGTAACAACCCCAACCGTCACCTCTGCAATATCGGGATAGGCGTCAATGGCCAATTGGCGCCAAGCGTATATTCCGGTACCCGCCAGTAGAAGAAATACAGTCATCATCAACCAGCGGCGATGAATCAGGGTGTTCATTAAGTGTTCCATCTCTTTACAAATTTAGAAAAAACCCCCCTTCGGTTACTACCGTTTCGCCCTCGCTGATGCCGCTGATTATATGTACTTCGTCGTTGTGAATAGCTGATTCTGTTTCTACTTTTCGGCGGACATATCTACCCTTGGCAAGTTCTACCCATACATAATCGTTCTCCTGTTCCTGCAAGATGGCCGTTGAAGGTAACATAATGGCTTTTGTGGGAGCGCTCAAAAAGTGTGTCTCGCAAAACATGCCGATTTTCAGTTCTTTATCGGAGTTATCGCAGGCTACGATCACTTCAAGCGAACGTGTCTCGGGGTCCAAGATTTCGCCTATGTAATAAATGTTACCCCAATGGATTTTGTTGGGATGTGCGTCGGTATATACTTCTACGCGGTCGCCCTGTTTAATGGCTCCAAAATACTTCTCCTTGACCAATGCCACCACCCAAACGCTTGATAAATCGGCCACCACGGCTAAGGGCCCTCCCTCCTCTTTGGCATATCCCCCTAAGGTGATATCGCATTTAATCACTTCGCCGGCAACAGGCGAAACCACCCGCAAAGGGTGTCCCATCTGCAACGTGGCAAGGTCAACATGATATACCTGCAGGGCGGCTTTTGCCTGCTGATATTCCTGTTGGGCGATCTTGGCTTGGCTTTGCGCCTGCTCTAATTCTTTTTGGGAGGCAACGCCGTTTGCGGCCAGTTCTTTTTGACGGTTGTAATTTAGTTGAGCGACTTCGTTTTCTGATTGTGTGGAAAAATAAGTCTTGGCAGCCTCGTAAAACTCCGAAGAACTTAGCTCAAAAAGAAGGGCTCCGGCATTAATTTTTTGCCCTAAACGGACAGATGTTTTGACAATCCTTCCGGCAAAAGGAGGGGTAATCTCCACCCATTTTCCCATAACCGGACGAATAGTTCCAACGGTTCTAAATTCCGCAGAAAAATCCTGTAAATGAGCTTTTTGAACTACTATTTGCCGGAGAATAGGCGAATGTTCGTTGATGACAATGACGTCACCCTCAAAAGTTACATCCATAACTTCCTTGGTAGTTTGATGGTTACCGCAAGCTACCATAAACGGCAGGCAGATGAGCGCCCGAATATATTTGTGCATAGATAGTTGATTTGTATAGTTAAGCTTTAAAGAGGAAAAAGACAACTATACAATCGGAGGAGCGCGTAGCGACAGGCTTTGAAGGTGTGGGGAGGTTACCCAATGGGTGGCATGGACCGGTTTACTATG
>WRJW01000152.1 GCA_009778375.1 Bacteroidota bacterium | reverse complement strand
GCGATTCATTTTACACTTTGAGAGCGATTCATTTTACACTTTGAGAAAACAAAGGTACTCTTTTTCTCTTTTCAAAGCATATTGCCATACAGATTACCGCTATTCTTTAAACGACCAAAATTTTACAACTGCCCTCCTCTTCCCAAACGTTCCAAAGGAAAGAACAAACGAAATCCCCAACTCCGGTATTTAGCTTGTTCAAATCCTGCAAAAACGCCTGCGTTGAACATTATAAAGTTCATGGTGTAGCCTAATTCGGTATAATGCCTCAGATTGGGCTGTAGCAAATATGAAAATTGGATCCCTTCGCGAATCATGGGGTTGGTAAAAATCGGTATATATTTAAGCGCCAAATAGGGAGTTTGAATCCTGATGTGGGCTTGCAGGAACCATTCGGGATTAGACACGCTATAGGTTGAGCGTAATTGAAAAGTGTTTAAATCGCGGCTGAGCGACACTCCGGTTTGGTTGGAATAAATAGGATGATAGTCTGCAAAATATAATTGTTTGGACTGTAGAAAGGTTCCGGCCGTTACGCGGTAGTCTAAGGTATGGTGGTAACCAAAATTTTTGGATTGAGCTACCGATGCAGATACAAAATCAAAGTCCGATTGAGAACCCTTTAAGCCGGGTATGCCCTTGATCCACTCTATAGAAAAGGTCGGATAATCGGAAGAAAGCATGATTTTCCGCCCCTCCATCATACGGTAGTATCTTTTGGGCGTATACAAAATACCCATACGTATTACGGCTGCCCGATGGGGGTCTAGGATGGCCGGATTCTCCTGCACATAAGGGTTGTTATCGGGAATATTGGGCGATAAGGAGCGGCAATCTTTATAAAAAAAGGAGTAATCGCTGTGGTTTTCCAACGGACGACGATCTTCCCATTTGATGCCAAAACTCCAACTCAAGCCATTGGCCAAATCAATGCTGTGGTTAAACCGCACCCCTCTGCCCCCATAAAAACGAGCCGGATTGATTCGAAAAAACAGTGTAGACCAATCGTTTACCAATCCAACACCTTGATTGTCGGCAAAATCCCGCGTTTGGGAAAAGAGTTCCAATCCCCAATAGCCACGTCGAGCGGCCCAATAACGCTGCTCCGCTAATACATTCCACATCAAGGCCTGCCGACTAAACGCCCAGGAAGCTCGTCCGCGCAATTGTATATAGCCGTTGTTTGGGGTCTCTTTCCGCAACCTCAAGGCCTGTCCATAGACAAATCCGTTTACGGAGTTAAAGGAAGCTTCAAAGGGATTAACCATTCCGGAGTAGCTGATGCTCCACAAAGAATCGGGGTTAAAGGTATAACCGCTACCCAATATGCCCATTACCATTTCTTTCCTTTTTTGTCGTTTACCTTCGGGGGTATAAGGCGCTGCTTTAATCGAATCGGACAGGATAAAAAGTTCTAACTCCCTACGCTCCAAAGGGGCCGGTCGCATCAAGGCCCAATAGGCCGAATCCTTTGGGACTTGCAGGCTATCTTTTATAATCCTGTAGTTGTTCATGACCTCCAAAGAAGGCTTTTCGCCCCGCTCCCTGCGCTCATCCTCCCGTACCGTGGCAACGACTTCTTCTTGAATTTTACGCAATTCGCGCATATCCTTTGGCTTTAACTCGGGCTGGCTTAACAACTCCTTTACTTGTTGAGCCGCTTCGTGCTCGGTGTTTGAAAATCGCGCAATACGGTGATTTTGAATTACATCAATATATTTAATCGAACCGGAAAAGTGTCCGTTGGCCCCCAGGCCCAATCCGTCGAATGTTCCTTTGATACTATAGCTAACCGGCAGTAATACCTCATCCGACACAAAACGATAGGTTTGTTGTGCGCTTGCTTTGATGTATTGTTGCGAAAGCGTTAAATCCAAAGCCTGTACGCACCATTTTTCCCGTACAATAAACAAAAAACCGGTAAACAAATCATTGGCTTTGCGTCTGGGCGTTACCTCTATTTTAGCTACCCACTGTCCGTCTATCTCGGAATCGCCAAGGTATTTAAAAACATAATTTTGAAAAGCATTGGGCGCCAAAGGCATATTGGGACGATTGCTGTAAATGTTCAAATTGGCCAACCCCATTTGCATATCGTTTTCGTTTATGCCCAATTTCTTAATATTGACATTGGCTGCCGTTTTTTGGGATTTAATGGTTTGTTCATACCTATCCGGAGCGGTAAATTTTATTTCGCTCACAGACTCCTGGATGCCGGCAAGATCTTTGATGATGGCACGCTGCTCTTTGTTCATCGCCAAATAGACCATGCCTTTGAGTTTTGTCACCTGCATGTTGCTCTTCAGGTATACTTCGGCGGTGTAACTTTCTACAAGGTTCCGGTAATAAGATGCCATGCCTATGGCTTTACGCATGATGGTAACGGCGGGATCTTCTTTTTTGGGAGTTACATATATGGGAGGGATCTGGTATTGGGCCTCTTCAAGGATAATCGTTTGTAAAACGTCCTCCATTTTGGGCGCTGAGCTCCAATTTAATTTGGCTGTTTGATAACCCATGCAGGCCACCACCAAAGAGTAATTCCCTTCCGGCACCGCCAAATCAAAAATTCCCGAAGTATTGGCTACAACTCCCTGTTGCAGCTCCAATACGTATACCGTGGCATAAGCCACCGGTTGCTGCATCCGATCTACTACACGACCCGTCAGGTACTGTGCACGTAAAGCAGGAATAGACAAGATGAGCACAACCGAGAACGCGCAGAGCGATTTTTTCATGTTTCGTTACCGTAAGTTCTACGATCTATCGCTTTGCAAAAACAGTGCCGCTACCTTTATTTCTGAGTGATCGCTCCAGCTACGGCATTGACCACCAAGGCCCGTAAACGATTGACCTCATCACTATTCGCATCAATCGGATGCACCCTGTTGGTCAATAAAATAACCGCCGTCTGCAACACCGGGTCAATCGTAATAAAAGTTCCGGTATAACCCGTATGTCCATAGCTCACATCCGGAGTAAGCAAACTCCCGCTGCCCGATGAAAAATGACCCCATCCTAAGGAACGGTCAAATGATCGGACGGTTGTCATAACCTCAACCGTCAGGGGGCTTAATATGCGCTTTCCGTTATATTCACCTCCGTTCATTAGGGCAGCGGCCAACAAAGCCAAATCCTGAGCACACGAGAAAACGCCGGCATTACCGGAGTTGCCGTCGTTGAGCAGGCGTGCCAGCGGATCGTGTACTTGGCCCCGCAAAACCGACCCATCGGGTTGTTTTTCGGTGGGAGCGCATAATGCCAATATTTCTCCTGAAGGGTTGTAGGTAGTATGGGTCATTCCCAAAACGTCAAAAACATTCTTTTGGGCATAATCGCACAGTTTTTCTCCCGTAATATTTTGTAATACATTTTGCAGGGTAATAAAGTTGAGGCAACTGTAGAGGTAACGGGTACCGGGTAGGGAGAGTCTGGGCATAATCGAAATCGAATCGATCAAAGCCTTTGGATTGGGCGAACCGTAAATAGTGGTCAGCTTGGTTGCGGTAATATAGGACGGCAATCCGGAAGTATGGGTCAACAGATCAACGATGCGGATATCGACGCTCCTATCTGTTTCGGGATTGACCCAGGGTAAAAAACCGGGAATATACATCGACACCGGATCGGTTAAACGAAGTTTACCATTTTCTACCAATTGCATGATAGAGATGGCGCAGCCAACAGGCTTACTTACAGAAGCCATATCAAAAACGGTATGTACGGTCATGGGTTCCACCTCCGGATATACAGATTTGTTGCCGTAAGCCTTTAGGTAGGCTAACGATCCATGGCGAACCACCGCCAAAACCGCTCCGGGGATCTCATTTTTTTCGATCGATTCATTAATGAGGTCGTCAACAACGGTCAATTTCTGAGGATTCAAACCTGCTTTTTGGGGAGAAGTAATACGAATCGAATCTGATGAAGAGGTACAGCTCGCCATAAGACACAGCGATACAATGGCAAAAGAAGAAAGGATTATTTTTTTCATAACGAATCTTTTATAAATTTTATTTCTTGGTAATAGCGCCCGCTACTGCATTGGCTACTAAAGCCCTCAAGCGCACCACGCTACCTACATCGTCAGGATGTACCCTGTGCGCCAATAAAATAACGGCCGTTTGCGATACGGGATCAATCACTATAGAGGTTCCCGTGTAACCCGTATGCCCGTACGTTTTTTCAGGGTCAAACAAGTTTCCATTGTTGGAGGAGTAGGAAGAGTAATTATCCCACCCTAAGGAGCGACCTAATGTTTTGTACCCCGCCGGCACCGTAGTCATGATCTCAACCGTCAGGGGACTTAATATCCTTTTTCCGTTATATTCGCCTCCATTCATTAAAGCTGCCGCCAATAAGGCCAAATCTTCTGCACAGGAAAATACCCCGGCGTTGCCCGAATTACCGTCGTTGAGCAAAAGCGCCAAAGGGTCATGAACTTTGCCCCGCAAAACCGACCCATCGGGCTGTTTTTCGGTGGGAGCGCATAATGCCAATATTTCTCCTGAAGGATTATAGGTGGTATGGGTCATCCCCAAGGCGTCAAAGACATTTTTTTTGGCGTAATCACAAAGTTTTTCGCCTGTAATATTTTGCAATACATTTTGTAAAGTAATAAAATTCAGGCAACTGTATTGAAAACGAGTGGAGGGTCTAAAGTCTCTCGGCATAATGGTTATCGAATCGATTAAAGCTTGTGGATTGGGAGATCCATACCTGCCGGTCAGTTTGGTAGCCGTAATGTACGAAGGCAACCCCGATGAGTGGGTCAGCAAATCTTCAATGCGGATCTCGACCTCCCTGCCATTTTCCGGATTGACCCAAGGCCTGAAGCCCGGAATGTACATCGACACCGGATCGGTCAGGCGGAGTTTTCCGTTTTCTATCAATTGCATGACAGAGATGGCGGTACCTACCGGTTTACTTACCGAAGCCATATCAAAGACGGTATTAACCGTCATGGGTTCCACATCGGGATATACCGATTTGTTACCATAAGCCTTTAAATAAGCCAACGATCCATGGCGCACAATCGCCAATACAGCCCCGGGGATCTCTTTCTTTTCTATCGACTCATTAATAATGTCGTCGACAAGGGTTAATTTATGAGGATTCAAGCCCGCTTTTTCGGGCGTAGTACGGCGGATGCCATCCGTAACAGAGGTGCAACCTGCCGAGGCGCAAAGTGTTGCAAAAAAGAGGAAAGAAAGGATTAATGTACGCATAATGATAAAGGTTAAGAAAGGGGTAAAGGTATACATTTTTACAAAACAAAAGCGATCCTGTAGTCAGCATCGCTTGTCGTTTTTAGATAAATGGTGTATGCCTGCTATCTGGGCCCACGCGAACCGCCGCTATGCGATCCGCCTGAGCGACGTTCTCCGCCACCGCTGCTGCGACGATCACGATCTCCACCGCCCCGGTGGTCTCCACCTGAACGACGATCACGGTCTCCACCGCCTCCGCCACGACGATCACGATCTCCGCCACTGCGACGGTCCCTGCGGTCTCCGCGATCACCGCGGCGATCGCCACGGTCGCTGCGGCGTTCTCCTCCCGAAGAGGCGCCAATACCGGCGGCAGAAGTTCCTACGTTGGGCGACAGGTCGCGTTTGCCGTAGACTTCTCCGTTGCAAATCCAAACTTTAATCCCCAATACGCCTACTTTGGTATGCGCTTCGGCCAAAGCATAATCAATATCGGCCCTAAAGGTATGCAGGGGGGTACGCCCCTCTTTAAGCATCTCGCGACGGGCCATTTCGGCACCGGCCAAACGACCACTGATCAACACTTTAATCCCTTCTGCACCCATACGGATGGTAGAAGCCATCGCCATTTTAATGGCGCGGCGGTAAGATACGCGGCCCTCTACCTGACGGGCAATATTATTGGCCACAATGGTAGCGTCCAATTCGGGGCGTTTAATTTCAAAAATGTTGATTTGCACCTCTTTGTTAGAGATTTTCTTTAATTCTTCCTTGAGTTTGTCTACCTCGGTACCGCCTTTACCTATAATAATTCCGGGACGGGCAGTGTGTATGGTAACGGTAATCAGTTTTAACGTGCGCTCAATGACGATTTTGGAGAGACTGGCCTTGGCAAGGCGGGTGGTTAAATACTCCCTGATTTTGGCGTCTTCCAAAATTTTGGAAGCATAATCGGTTCCCCCATACCAGTTGGAGTCCCAGCCACGAATAATACCTACACGGTTGCTGATAGGATTGGTTTTTTGTCCCATAGTTTATGCTTCTGATTTTAAGGTTTGGGGTTTCTTATCCAATACAATGGTAACGTGGTTGGAACGTTTGCGGATGCGGGCGGCCCGGCCTTGAGGCGCCGTGCGGATACGCTTTAACTGAGTACCCTCTCCCACCATAATCGTTGTAATATGCACGTTTCCGTTTTCCAATTCTTTACGATCCGATTCGTTTTTGGCTTCCCAGTTGGCAATTGCCGACTTGAGTAACTTTTCTAAACGTATCGACGATTCCTTTTTGGTATATTTTAAAATATCCAAAGCGCGGTTCACTTCTACACCCCTTACCAAATCTGCAACCATGCGCATTTTGCGGGGCGATGTAGGAACATCATTCAACTTGGCGAATGCTGTTTGTTTCCTTATTGCTTTTTGCCTTTCGGCCATTTCTCTTTTTCGAGCTCCCATTAC
>WRJW01000151.1 GCA_009778375.1 Bacteroidota bacterium | reverse complement strand
ATGAAACACAGTTTTGAAAACGCCTCCAAACGTTTTGCCGTCATCGGCAGCGGAAGTTGGGCTACGGCCTTAGTCAAGGTATTGCTCCAGACACAGGCGCGACTCTCGTGGTTTGTGCGGGATGGAGAGATGATGGAGTATATTGCCAAATACAAGCATAATCCCCATTTTTTACAATCGGCCCGATTGGAGCCTGATCGTTTGGATATGAGCGACGACATTAATAAAGTGGTGCAAGAGGGCGATATTTTGATCTTTTGTATTCCTTCGGTTTATTTTGAGCCGGAGATTGCCAACCTTACGACTTCGTTAACCGATAAGTTTATACTTACGGCCATCAAGGGGATGGTTCCCGAAGAAAATATTACCATTACGGAGTTCTTTAACCGCAGGCATGGAGTACCTTACGACCATCTGGGGGTAGTGAGCGGTCCCTGTCATGCCGAGGAAGTGGCTATGGAGCGCCTCTCCTACCTGACGCTGACGTGTAAGCGCGAAGAGGTGGCCCAATCGTTGGCCAAAGCCTTTGCCTGTACTTTTATCAAAGTAACTACTTCTACCGATATATACGGGGTGGAGTATGCGGTAGTACTCAAAAATATTTATGCCCTGGCGGCCGGTATTTGCCATGCGTTGGGGTACGGAGATAATTTTTTGGCCGTATTGATTACCGGCGCGTACCACGAATTAAAAGAGTTTTTAGACAAGACCCATCCCTGCAAAAACCGAGATACCGCCCGCTCTGCCTTTTTGGGAGACCTGTTGGTTACGTGCTACTCACAATTCAGCCGCAACCGGACTTTTGGAAGCATGCTGGGTAAAGGTTATTCTGTCCGCGCTGCCCAGTTGGAGATGAATATGGTGGCCGAAGGGTATTACGGATCGCGGTGTATTTATGAGGTCAATAAAAAGCATAAGGTATCTATGCCCATTGCCGATGCGGTTTATGCCATTTTATACGAGCACAAAAATCCCGCTGTGACTATCAGACAATTATTAGATATTCTGCAATAATATGAAGACGATTAACGTTGATCTTACGGGAATAGGGATGGATATTACCCCCGCCTTTTCCGACGGCGCTGCCGCCCTGACTACCCTCAAGGAGGGAACCGGTCCCGGGAGCGATTTTTTGGGGTGGCTTACCCTGCCTCAAGCCATTACCGAATCAGAAATCGATCGAATCAAAGAGGTTGCCTCCGATTTGTCGCAAGGCGTAGAAATCGTGGTGGTGATTGGCATTGGAGGATCCTATTTGGGGGCCAAAGCGGTGATTGAGGCGTTGTCCCACAGTTTTGAGACCCTCTTGCCCCGCCGCGCACATCCCTTGGTCGTTTTTGCCGGACAAAATATGAGCGAAGATTATTTGTCCGAATTGTTGGCAGTAATGCAGGGGCGCTCGTGCGCTTGTGTAGTGATTTCCAAATCGGGCACTACCACCGAACCTGCCCTTGCTTTTAGAATTATCCAAAAGCATATTAAAGAGAAGTATGGCTGCAAAGAGGCTCAACGACGCATTGTAGCTATTACCGATGCGCACAGGGGGGCCTTAAAAAGGCTGGCCGATCAGGAGGGGTATAAGACCTTTGTGATTCCCGATAATGTGGGAGGGCGTTTTTCGGTGCTGACACCGGTGGGCTTGCTGCCGATGGCCATAGCAGGGGTAGCTATTGAAACCCTTTTATCGGGCGCCCGCGAGGGTATGCCAACCTGCCTCGCACCCTCCATAGAGAATCCCGCTTTACAGTATGCTTTGGCGCGCAACGCCTTGTACCAACAGGGAAAATCGATAGAATTGCTGGCCAATTTTCACCCAAAGCTCCATTACCTTACAGAGTGGTGGAAACAGCTATACGGCGAGAGCGAGGGTAAAGAGGGTAGGGGTATTTTTCCGGCCGGGGTCGATTTTACCACCGATTTGCACTCCTTAGGCCAATACATTCAGGAGGGTCCGCGTTTTTTGATGGAAACGGTGTTGAGCGTGGCGGAGCCGGAAACGGAACAATGTCTGACCGTCGAATCCGACCCTCAGGATTTGGACGGCCTAAATTATTTGAGCGGCAAACGTGTGGATTATTGCAACAAAATGGCCGAATTGGGAACCCGCATGGCCCATATAGCCGGAGGCGTACCTAACATCCGCATAGAAATTCCCCGCTTGGATGCGTGCAGCGTCGGCGCTCTGCTCTACTTTTTTGAAGTTGCCTGCGGGATCAGCGCCTATATGTTGGACGTCAATCCCTTTGACCAGCCGGGAGTAGAGGCGTACAAAAAAAATATGTTTAAACTGCTGGGCAGGTAGTTCTCAGCACATTTTAGCCCCTAACTCCTTCATTTGGGCAATGGCTTGTTTGTGTCCCTCTAAGGTAACGTAGCCCAAACCTTCCTGCAATACTTCTACCGGATGAGCGTTGGCCAAAAGATCCCGTACAGATTCCAAGATACAGTATTCCGTGGCTATGCCACTGATCAGTACCGCCTGACCGGGCATAAGAAATGCGCCCAGCCTTTTTCCGCCGGGGCCGATGGCCTGATAGGCAGAATACTCTTCCTGATCGGCTAAATGGCCTTTTTCAAAGATGTTCTCGCTGATACGGGGACGTTGGTGGGGCAGTTGGAGCCGCGTATAAAAGGCCAGATCGATTTGCTGGCCAAAACTTTGCTTTACGCAGTGAGGAGGCCAGGGACCACCTTGTTCGGTAAAGGAACAGTGGTCGGCGGGATGCGCCTCGCACACGTAGATCACCTCTTCTTCGGGATGAACATTTATCCGGTCGATGATTTTAGAGATGGCTTCCCGTGCGTGGTGACAAGCCATGCTGCCCGATATAAAATCGTTGAGCACGTCTACAACTAAGTGGATGCGGTTGGTTGGGGTAACAGCGTTAGAGTTGTCGTTGGATATCATGGAGTAGATTTAATTTTAATTGGTACAGGTCGTCTGAAATGTCTACTTTGTGAAAATGGGGATTGATGATCCGCCGTTCGGTGGGGTTCAGTTGGGCTAAGTTGCTCAAATAATAGCGGCGTTTTTGGTCTGTCGAAGGGTCGGACTCTTTGCTAACGCCCTGATCCACCATCAATTTTTGCAGGATGGAATAGCTATAACTTCCTGCCGGATATGGTGTTTGTTTGCTCGGATCCGATTCGTCGCAGAGCAAAATGGATTTTCCGGCTTCGATGCTGCGGCTCAAGGTATCTCCGACCAAGCAGGTGACGTCGGCTTTAAACTCCCCCTCCTGAATAATGCGGTAGGTACGTTGAAAACCGGGGTTGATGAGTTTTCCTTTCTCTTCGGTTCGTTTGAGCAGGGGCTGCTCCCCGATTTGCACCAATTTATACACATTGCCAAAGCAGGGGTTGTGTTTGCTGGTGGCAATGGCGTCGCCCACTCCGTAAAAATCAACGGCAGCGTTCTGGCGCTCCAAGTCGGCAATCAAGTATTCATCCAAAGCGTTAGAAGCTATAATTTTACACTTTGAAAGCCCTGCCTCGTCCAACAAACGGCGGCACGTTATGGAAAGGTAGGCCAAGTCTCCGCTGTCGAGCCGTATTCCGTACATATTGCGGTAGCCGTCGTCAATACCGCACTCCTTAAAGGCTGCTATGGCGTTACGGATACCGGAACGAAGGGTGTCGTAGGTATCGATGAGCAGCACTAAAGGTTCTCCGTAATGGCTTTTAATATAAGTGGTAAAGGCGTCACGTTCAAAGGCGGGTACAGGGCCAAAGGCCGTAACGTAGCTGTGGGCCATGGTGCCCGAACAGGGAACATCGTAATTTATATGGCTCAGGATATTGGAAGAGTTGGCGCAACCCCCTATATAAGCTGCTTTGGCTCCGTGCTCGGCCGCCCAGGGACCGTGGGCGCGGCGCGAACCAAACTCGCTGACGGGTTTAGAGGTACTCCGGCTAACCCGCGAAGCTTTGGTGGCCACCGCCATCTGGTGGTTGAGTATACAGAGCAGGGGAGTTTCTAACAATTGAGCCTGAATCAGAGGGGCCTTTATAATCATTACCGGTTGGTTGGGAAAGGCGATTTCGCCCTCTTCCATAGCCCAAATCGATCCGGTAAAGCGGATAGAAGATAAATACTCCCTAAAGGTTTCGTAATGGGCTTGGGGCAAAAAACGGGCAAAAAACGAGGGAGGTGCTCCGCCTAAGGCTAAGGCCACGGCTACCGCGTCGCGGGTGCCGCTTACCACCGCCCAATTGTTCTTGTCGGGCGCATTTCTGAACAGCAGGTTAAAAATTGCCTCTTTCCGGTCAAGGCCGCTGTCCATAAAAGTTTTGCTCATAGTATATTGATACATATCCGAGCAAAAAGGTATCTGATTCATCCATCCTAAAATTGAGCGCAAATATAAATAATTTTGGAAAAATGTATATCTTTGTCGGCTCATTTAAAAGCAAAAACATTGAAAAAAGCAATCGATACAGGCATGGTAATCTCCTTAAAGGGATTGGCTTTGGGCCTGCACCATTATGAATGGAGTTTGGGGCGCGATTTTTTTGCTTCGTTTGAAAATCAGGAACTCATTGATGCACACCTGGAGGTTCGGGTAGCCTTAGAGAGAGAAGTCGACCGGATCATGGTTGAATCTGCGTTGCAGGGATCGGTGGTGCGCTCCTGCGACCGTTGTTTGGGCGATGTTTCGATCCCGATTTTGTGCAACGACAAGGAGGTAATTCTGTTAGAGCCTGATCAGGAGGAATTGGACCTGAGCCAGTACCTCTACGACAGCGTTTGCGTCAACCTTCCCTTTCAAACCCTGCATCCCTCCGGCGAGTGCGACCCGGTGATGATGCAAAAATTGGCCGAATTATCGGTAAATTAATTTAAAAATCACATATTTATGGCACATCCTAAACACAAAATCTCCAAACAGCGCCGTAACAAGCGCAGAACCCATCAAAAATTGGAACTCCCTACCTTATCTACTTGTTCTAATTGTGGAGCTACCGTGATTTACCATCGCGTTTGTCCCGAATGCGGATATTACCGCGGTCGGTTGATTATAGCCAAGAAAACCGCTTAGTCCCTTTGGGGTATGAAAATAGGAGTAGACGCTATGGGAGGGGACTACGCTCCCCTGCATACGGTTCTTGGGGCCCTCTTGGCTTTAGACCGTCTGGCGCCCGACTCCAAAGTTGTTCTTTTTGGCAACGAAAGAAAAATCAGAGAGATCTGTCGCTCCCAACAAGCCGGTGCCGATCGCTTTGAAATCGTCTCTGCACCTCAGGTTATTGAGATGGGAGAACATCCGGTAAAGGCTTTCCAGCAAAAAAAGGATTCGAGCCTTGTGGCGGGATTCCTCTCCCTCCAGCAGGGCAACGTGGACGCTTTTGCCGGAGCAGGAAACACCGGGGCCATGTTGGTGGGGGCCCAAAGCCTCCTCAAGACGATCAAGGGGGTGACCCGTCCCTGTATTTCGGCCGAATTTCCGATTCAGAGCGGAGGATCGGCTTTGCTGTTGGATGTGGGTCTTAATGCCGATTGCCGTCCCGACAACCTCTTTGAGTTTGGAGTCTTGGGATCGGTATACGCCCGCACCATTATGGGCATCGAACATCCAAGGGTAGCCCTGCTCAACATTGGTGAAGAGCCCGATAAAGGAAATATGCTCACCCGCGAAACGTACCAGTTAATGGAGGGAAATCCCTTTTTTCATTTTGTGGGCAACATCGAGAGCAGTCAACTCTTTGGAGGCACGATTGCCGACGTGATCGTTACCGATGGTTTTGCCGGCAATATGGTGATTAAACAGGCCGAAGGGATGTTTCAACTCCTCAAAGATTTTGGGTTTGAAAACGCCTTTTTTGACCGGTTCGACTACGAGGTGTACGGAGGTACTCCTATTTTAGGCGTGAACGCTCCGGTTGTTATAGGACACGGGGCCTCTACCCCTCGCGCCATGGCCCACATGATCCTAAAAGCGGAGGCTACTTATACCGCAGGTTTGGTGCAAAAAATTAAAAAAGCGATTTATAATGAATGATATACATTCTGCCATTACAGGCATGGAGGCCTTTGTGCCCGAATATATCCTTACCAACGCTACCCTCAGCCGGATGGTGGCCACCACCCACGAATGGATAATGAGCAGGGTTGGGATCAGGGAGCGGCGGATCCTCCGAGGGAGGGGAAAAGGAAATTCCGAAATGGGTTCGGCCGCCCTACTCAAATTATTGGAAAAGACCCAAACCGATCCTGCCGAGATAGATATGGTGATTTGCTGCACCGTCACTCCCGATATGCTTTTTCCGGCTACCGCCAACATTATCAGCGACAAGGTGGGTATTAAAAAGGCGTGGGGCTACGATATAAACGCCGGTTGTTCGGGTTTTCTCTTTGCCTACGCTACGGTAGACGCCTTTATACGCAGCGGACGCATCAAAAAAGCGGTGATTGTGGCCGGAGAAAAAATGTCGGCCATTACCAATTATAAAGATCGCACCACTTGTCCCCTCTTCGGCGACGCCGCAGTAGCCATGCTTATTGAACCTGCTCCCGATCCTTGCTTTGGCCTCTTGGATTACCAAAACCATGTGGACGGAGTAGGCCGTAAATACCTCTACCAAAAAGCGGGCGGATCGTCGTATCCTCCCACCGAAATGACCGTAAAGCGGCGGGAACACTTTATTCACCAGGAAGGTCAGCAGGT
>WRJW01000150.1 GCA_009778375.1 Bacteroidota bacterium | reverse complement strand
TGGCCTATTTGCGCAGATACACAATCTTTTTTTCCACAAAATAGGTCTCGGTAAACCATTGGGATATATTGACTTTTTCTATTTGGGCGTTGGAGATACCGGAGAAAAGGGTGCATTCGGCGATTTCCATTGTCAAATCTCCTCCTTTGAGGCAAATCAGACCTTGATTGGTTTTGTTCCATACCCAGGAAATAAGGGTGGCTAAAGGAGCTACAGCTCGGGAGACGGCTAAGTCAAATGGTTGTTGTATATCTTCTGCCCGAGCGTGCAACGCAGATACGTTTTTTAACGCTAACGCGGCGGTTAATTCTTGCACTATTCTGATTTTTTTGGCGATGGAATCGCAAAGGAAAAAGTGGGTTTGCGGAAAAAGAATGGCTAAGGGAATGCCCGGAAAACCTCCGCCCGTGCCCAAGTCCAATACACGAGATCCGGCGGGAAAAGTTATGAATTTGGCAATGGAAAGGGAATGAAGTACGTGGTGCAGATAAAATTGATCCATATCTTTTCGGGAGATCACATTAATGTGGGCATTCCAGTGTTGGCAGCAGGGGCCCAAAGCGGACAATTGCTGCTGCTGAAGATGTGTAAGGCTTGGAAAATAATGAGTTACGATGCTATAATCCATTGAGAGAGTATTGCTTTGGCGCGGTGGATACGTATTTTGAGGGTATTGAGTGGAATGTTCAATGCTCGGGCAATATCTTCGTAGGCGTAATCACAGAGAAAACGGAGGCAGGCCGGTTCACGGTAGATGGGCTTGAGTTTGTTGATCAACCCTATGAGCCTGGCTGACTCCTGAGCGGCTATCATTTCCGTTTCCGGATCGTTAGGGTCTGAGAAATCCTCGGACTCAGACCAAGCCACGTAAGAACGTTTGCGTGCGTAGTCAATGCAGCTGTTGTGGGCAATGGAATAGAGCCAGGTGCTAAAGGAAAATTGAGGATTATACGCATCCAATTTGCGAAATGCTTTGTCAAAAGTAACAAATACCATATCTTCGACAGCATTCCCTATATTAAAATGTTGTTGAATATAGGAAATCAAGCCTTCTTTGTGACGCTGCAATAACAGATTAAAAGCCTGAGGATCTTTGTGCAAGGCCATCGTTACCAAGCTGCGGTCGTCGGGAGCATATTCAAGGGTCATAGTCGGACAGCTCTGTAGATATGTACAAAAGGAGAAAAAATATCCCAAAAAAGATAGGGGACGGCCAAGCCTTTATCGTCTAAAGGAGTGCGAACGCACAAATACAAAAAAAGTACGGAGAGCAGCCTTAAAAAAAGCAGACCTCCGAAAATAAGACTGAGTTCGAGGCGAGGGTAGAAGACAGAGAGGCAGGCGACGCACCAACCGTAAAAAGCCAACCTGATAAGAGATTCTGCAAGCATGGGATATTTAGTGCGTTTGGGACTCAGGAAGAGTGAGCGTTTTTCTGTTTTTCGGTAGCGTTTCCACGATGCTTTGTCCAACCTGCGGTATGAGTGGGTAACCCCCGATGCTTGTACGCAAATGGCACAGTTTTTACGGGAGGCTAATTCTCCAATCAGCACACGGTCCGGAAAATGATCTCTGCTTAGCCGAACATTTAGCCCGTTATTATCGTAGAAGAGCGATTTTTTTAACAGGAAGTTGGCCCCATTGCCCGTATAGGGGCGACCAATGGCGGCCCTGCCCATATAGTGGAGGGCGTATTGTAAAAAGTCGCAACGTATCCATTTGGAACAACGATAGTGGGTGTTATGTCCCAGTACCAATTCCTTGCGGTTTCCGTAGCCCGAAACCATGGAGCGTATCCAAAAAAGGTCTTTGACATAACTGTGGGCTTCAATACAGAGCACGAGGTCATATTGGGCAGCCCGAATGGCCATACCTAAAGCCAAAGCAGGAGCCCTTCCAAAAGTGTCGTCGGTATGGGTAGTACGTACTTGCAAATGAGGGTAATGCTCCTGTAACATACGTAATAAAATTTCGGAATTATCTTCAGATCTGTCGTTTACCACAATAACTTCGAAGCAGGGATAATCCTGTTCCAACAGAAGAGGCAGCATACGCCTGAGGAGTTTGTATTCGTTGGTGACGCATAACAGTACAGAAACCGGAGGCAACTGATCGGGTGCAGGTTCGGAGGCTCGATGGCGGGAATAGGCCGGCTGTTGGTAAACAATAAATTGGTAAAGAGTGATAAACAGAAACAGCAAAAAGGCGGCATCTATGGCATACCATTCTGCGGGGCTAAAAAAAGAAATCAGGTTATCCATATTAATGTGCTGCTAACCAATGTGCTCCTATTCCACAATCCGCAATGATCGGAACATCAAGCCGCGCGCTCTGTTCCATCTCGTTTTTGACGATTTCCATAAGTGTTTCCTTTTCGGGTTGATACATATCAAAGACCAATTCGTCGTGTACCTGCAAAATCATGCGGCTGCGGAGTTTTTGATTGGCTATTCTTTGGGCGATGGAGGTCATGGCTATTTTAATCATGTCGGCGGCGCTCCCCTGAATGGGAGCGTTTACGGCATTTCGCTCGGCCAGCCCCCGTACTACCCCATTTTTGGAATGGATATCGGGAAGATACCTCCGACGGCCAAAGAGGGTGGTGACGTATCCTTTGCTCTTGGCCGATTCAATCTGGTTTTCGATATAGGTTTTGACTTGAGGGTAGGTTTTAAAATACTCTTCGATCAAGGCTTTGGCCTCTGCTCGGGTAATGCGGAGGCGCTGAGAGAGCCCAAAAGCGGAGATGCCGTAAATGATTCCGAAATTAGCGGTTTTGGCTCTGTTGCGCTGCTCCTTGGTTACCTCTTCCGGCAGGCAGTGAAAAATCTTGGCGGCTGTGGCCAAGTGAATATCTGCTCCGCTTTTAAAATCTTGGATAAAAGAGGGATCCTTACTCAAATGCGCCATTACCCTCAATTCGATTTGGGAGTAGTCGGCAGCAAGTAAAAGATACTCCTCGCTTCGAGGCACAAAGACCCGCCTCAATTCCCTGCCACGTTCTTCCCGGATCGGAATGTTTTGGAGGTTGGGCTTTTGGGAGCTGAGCCGGCCTGTGGCGGTAAGAGCTTGGGTAAAAGTGGTGTGTATGCGTCCGTCCACAGGGTTTGCCAAAGTGGGAAGCGGCTCTATGTAGGTAGTGAGCAGTTTGCTGACAGAACGGTATTCCAGAATCAGGGGGATGATGGGATGGCGGTCGGAGAGGGCTAAGAGGGTCTCTTCGTCGGTGGCGTATTGTTTGCCGGCGGTGCGTTTGGCGTGGGCGTCCAACTGCAGTTTTTCAAAGAGTACAATGCCTAATTGTTTGGGTGATGAAATATTGAGCTGTGGTTCGCCGCAGAGCGTACGGATGTGGTGCGCCAAGTCGGTTAATTCTGCCGAGCATTGGGCCCCATACGCTTTGATGCGGGGTATGTCGAGTTTAATACCTTCTAATTCCATTTGGGCCAACACAACGGTCAGCGGCATTTCCATGGTGGTATAGAGTGATGCCAACTCCTGATCTCTTAGTTGTTGCACGAGCAGAGGGTGCAACAAAAAGGCTGCGGAGGCGGCAGAACAATGCCGGACTTTTTGAGAGGGAGACCAAGTTTCTTCCAGGGGTTCAAAAAGGGAGGCCTGCCTCGGCTTTGGTTCTTCTTCCTGAGGAAAATCGATATTTAAATAACTTTGGGCTAAGGTTTGCAACTGGTGAGAGCGTTCGGGATTGAGCAGATAATGCATCAATTCGATATCGTGAATGAGGCATTGCGGTACGATTCCTTCCCTTAGAAAAAGCTTGAGCAGAGGCTTGAGGCTGTGCCCGATAAGGGTATTATTTGGAGATGTTGACCAGAGGGCAAAGCCTCGGAGGTATTTTTGCCTCATCCTTTCCGTGGAGCAGTTGAGCCAATGCACTTCTTGTTCCTTAGTGCATACAGCCAATGCTTTAAGCGATTCCGGAGCATCTGAATCGGGTGTAAAGAGTGGTATTACAGCGCATAAATCAGCAGTTTGCGGCAGTTCATCTTCGATAATGTTGAAGGTAATGGCGGCAGGGCGAGGGGGGGCTGTGCCAAGACGGAGCGAATTAAATTCATATTCTCTAAACAAGCCTTTTAATTTTTCGAAGTCGGGTGTTTGCACTTCAAAATCTGTCTCTTCCCAAGTAATAGGAACGGCCGTACATATCGTCACCAATTCTTTGGATAACTTTAGTTGCTCAAGGTTTTCTTCTATACTGTGGCGTTGTTTTTCGGGCAATTCGGATAGGTGGGCCAAGAGGTTCTCGACGCTTTTGTAGGTAGATATCAGTTTTTTTGCCCCCACTTCTCCGATTCCGGGCACACCGGGAACATTGTCGGAAACGTCTCCCTGAATCGCCAGAATATCAATCACCTGTTCCGGCCGTTCTATTTGGTATCTGGTGCAGACCTCCTCTTCTCCCCAAAGTTCCCACTCTTCTCCCGAACGACCGGGCTTATATTGGAAGATATGGGGCGAAACTAATTGACCGTAGTCCTTATCGGGAGTAACCATATAGACTTCAAAATCTTTTGCCTCTGCTTCCTTGGCTAATGTCCCCAGTACATCGTCGGCCTCAAATCCTGCTACCATATAGATCGGAATGCGATAAGCCTCCAATAGGCGGCGGATCATGGGCAGGGCGGTTTTGATCGCTTCGGGGGGTTCGGGACGGTTGGCTTTGTAGGGGGCATAGTTCAGGTGCCTGAAGGTTTTGCCTCCCGGATCAAATCCTACGGCCAAATGGGTAGGTTGTTCTTTGGCCATCAAATCGATCAGCATTTTGGTAAATCCAAATACTGCCGACATATCCAAACCTTTGGTGTTGATCATGGGTCGGCGGATAAAGGCGTAGTAGGCGCGGTACATCAGGGCATGACCGTCTAATAGAAAGAGTTTTTTCATAGATTATCTGTGGCAAACCACTCTGCAAAGGAATTTGAGGTTTCGTATAATCTGAGGCTAAAGAGGCGTGCAGGCGGTGGAATGGCGGGGGCAAGCAGAGCGGCAAAATGAAGGCAGAGCCGCTCGCAGGTAGGTTGAAAAGGAAAGACCAGAACGTTTTGGTATGTTTCTGTAAGGGCCTCGGTTAGCGGAGCGTCGTTACGCAGCAGCAGGGCGTGGTCAAAGGGTTCGATGATCAGATTATGTACCAATTCTTTAAGGGTGCGAAAATCCATCACCATTCCGTTAATGGGATCAGAAAGAAGGTCGTTGGGAATGCCCGAAACGCTGACCCGCAACCGGTAGGAATGGCCGTGCAGGTGTCGGCATTTTCCCTGGTATCCTTTGAGTGCATGGGCGCCCTCAAACCGGAACTCTTTGGTTAATCGAACAGTATTCATCTTAATGAGTCGGATAACAAACGTTCAAAGCTACGCAAAAAAATCCAAAAAGGGAATCTTTCTAATAATTTGTAATTAAATTTGCCATTATGCTAATAATTTTATAAGTTTGCAAAAAAATATCTAACATCATGGTTAAAGATTTATACAGTATTCTTTCGTCCAATGCACGAAACATGAGGCGCTCTGCCATCCGCGATTTGTTAAAATTTGCTTCCCGGCCGGAGGTGATCTCTTTTGGAGGCGGTTTTCCCGATCCCAATACTTTTCCGATTGAAGAGTTAAAAGGTATTATGCAAGACGTCCTGGAAGAGGAGGGGGCTTCCGCACTTCAGTACGGTTCTACCGAGGGCAATCCCCGTCTTAGGGAGGCCCTTGCCCGGCGTTATCAAAAGGAAGGGTTAAAAGTCACCAAAGACAATTTCCTGATCACTACCTCTTCGCAACAGGCCATCGATTTAGTTTCCAAAATTTTTCTTGACCCCGGCGATACCCTGATTTGCGGATTGCCTTCCTATTTGGGCGCCCTTCAATCGTTTTTTGCCTATCAGGCTTGTCCGGTAGGTATTCCCAAAGACGAGGAGCTCGATACGGTGGTACGCGCCCTGATTGCCAGTGGCAAAAAGCCTAAGTTTATCTATGCAATTCCCGATTTTCAAAATCCTTCGGGGATCACCATGACCCTAAAGCAGCGTTTAGAAGTGATTGAAGTAGCCAAGAGGCACGACCTGTTGATTTTGGAAGACAGTCCGTATAGAGAGTTGCGCTTTGACGGTAAAGCCGAACCGATGATGTATGCTTTGGACGATTCGGAGCGGGTGGTGACGCTGGGCACTTTCTCCAAGATTTTTGCACCCGGATTCCGTTTGGGCTGGGTTATTGCTCACCCCGATATTATTGATCGCATAGCGGTTGCCAAGCAGGGTACCGACCTCTGCGCTCCGGTATTTGACCAAAGCGTGGCGGCGCGTTATGTAGAAAAAGGGTATCTGGATCAGAATATGCAAGCCACCATTGAGAACTACCGAAAGAAGCGCGATAATATGCTGGCCTGTTTTGACAAATATATGCCGTCGGGTGTTTCGTGGACTAAACCTGAGGGGGGGCTCTTTTTGTTTGTTACCCTTCCGGAGCAATACGACGCTGCCGACCTCTTTAAATTGGCCATCGAAGAAGATGTGGCCTTTATTGTGGGCGAAGCCTTCCACTGCGACGGTTCCGGCAAAAATACCCTGAGGATCAATTTCTCTTATATGCCCGAAGCGCGTGCCGAAGAGGGGGTCCGCCGGTTGGCCGC
>WRJW01000149.1 GCA_009778375.1 Bacteroidota bacterium | reverse complement strand
GGAGGCTTTTGACTTTTTGCAAAAATGTATGGAGGCCAACTTTAGCGTAGGTTCGGTAGAGAAAAAAACGATATCCCGTACTCCGGCACCTCCTTTTACCACCTCTACCCTCCAACAGGAAGCTTCCCGCAAATTGGGATTATCGGTGAGCCAAATCATGAACTTAGCCCAAAAGCTCTACGAAGCCGGGTTAATTACCTATATGCGTACCGATTCTACCCAACTCTCCAAATTGGCCTTAGGCGCAGCCCATAACTGCATCGAGGGCCTTTACGGCCTCCCCTACTGCAAGACCCGACAGTACGCCGCCAAGAGCAAATCGGCACAGGAAGCCCACGAAGCCATTCGGCCCACCTACCTGCAAAACGCCACCATCAAAGGTACGCTTCCGGAGCGTAAACTTTACGAACTCATTTGGAAACGTACCATCGCATCCCAAATGGCCGACGCACAAATCGAAAAAACCACCGTTATCATACAGGCACCCAACGCACCCCAACCTTTTACGGCTACAGGCGAATCGATTCTTTTTGACGGATTTATTAAAGTGTACCACGAATCCAAAGAGGACGACAGCAAGGATGAGACAGGGATGCAACTTCCTCCTCTACAATCGGGAGACATTTTGTCGCCCCATCTTTTATCGGCCACCCAGCGTTTTACCCAGCGTCCCCTCCGTTATACCGAAGCCGGCTTGGTAAAAAAACTCGAAGAGTTGGGCATTGGGCGTCCTTCGACCTATGCCCCTACCATCGCCACCATTATGCAAAGGGGCTATGTGACCAAAGAAGATCGCCCCGGCATCAACCGCCCTTATATTCGGTTAGAAGTAGCGGACCATCAAATCAAACGCAACGAATTGAACGAAACTTCGGGCGCAGAAAAAGCCAAACTCTTTCCGAGTGATATGGGTATTTTAGTCCATGATTTTCTCTTGGATTATTTTAATGATATTGTGGACTACAACTTTACCGCCAAGGCCGAAGAAGATTTTGACCGCATTGCCGAAGGCGCTTTGGGATGGCAGCAAATGCTGGCCGACTTTTACCGTCCTTTTCATCAGTCGGTAGAAAACTCACTCGAACACTCCCGTCCTGCCAATGCCGAAAGGGTATTGGGTAACGATCCAAAAACCGGAAAAGAAGTCATCGTTCGAATTGGTCGGTATGGCCCTGTGGCCCAAATCGGACGCAATGATGACGAAAAGAAACAATTCGCCAGCCTCCAAAAAGGCCAACTTGTCGAATCTATCACTTTGGAAGAGACGCTGCAACTCTTTCAATTGCCTCGCCCTTTAGGACATTGGGAGGGGCAGGAAGTAAGTTGCGGCATTGGACGTTTTGGTCCTTATATCAAGCACGGATCAGCTTTTATTTCTCTGGTAAAAACCGAAAGCCCCTACACCCTGAGTTTAGCGCGCGCCATTGAATTGATTGGAGCGGCTCAAAAAAAAGCTCAGGAAAAAATAATAAAAATATTTGAAAAAGAAGGTATTAAAATACAAAACGGACGCTTTGGTCCCTATATTACTCAAGAGGGCAAAAACTACAAAATTCCCAAAGGAGAAAACCCTGCAGATTTAACCCTCGAAACTGTTCTGGACATTATTCAAAATAAATCATGAACCCGCAAGCCTCTTTTTTAGAAGCTCTTCCCTTGGCCGCCTTGTCGCCCGAAACCGCATCCGGTTATTTGGCCCTTTTGGTATTGGAACAGCCCGAAGAGGCATTGCTGCATGAACTCTCCCTCCTTTTTGCACAGAGCGATTATAAAATCGCCCTTATTTTACCTTCGCTCTCGAATCATTCGGTCCAAATTATGGATTTGGCAAAAACATCAGGCATTCCCGCTATTTTCGTCCAACCTCAAGAGCCTTCTTTGGATCGGATTAACATGGACGACTTTTTTTCTGCTTCGCTCATCTCGTCCGGAGAGACGCCCTTATCCCAACACTTAATCAATCATCCTCAAATAAAGCATGTTAGCTGGATCGGTTACCAAACCTGCCTGAGTTCCCATACTTTACTGTTGCAGCTCCATGAACGCTTTTTTTCGTCTCTTCGTTTGGGCACTTACCGCGATGATTTTAAGGCGGCCGAGCCTTTGATCCGCCCTGCCACCCATCATTTTGTAGACTTACGTGCCATGCGCTACAGCGATGCCCCCGAAATTGTTGACAATGGACCCAACGGACTGTATGCCGAGGAAATTTGTCAGCTAATCCGCTATGTAGGCGTAAGCAGCCTGCCTCAAGCTTGCTTCATCTACGGTTATCCTCCTAAGATAAAGCCCTCGCAAATCATTACCCGCTTATTGGCTCAGATACTCTGGCACCTTTTCGAAAGTTTGGCAACCCATCAAAACGAAGATCCTTACCGACCACGGCAAAAGGGGTTATTTTCTGATAGAGAGGTGTATATGGGAGACCCCTATCAGGTTGTTCATTTCTTATGTAGCGAACATACCAAGCGTTTGTGGTTTAATATATTATCTACAGATGGAATCCGCCATTATATTCCCTGCACCCAAGACGAATACCTAACCGCCTTAAAAGGAGAACTCCCGCTCAACTGGTTGCATCATTATCAAAAATTAAATACGCTTTAGTCATGCCAAAGTATCAAATCGACCATATTGATCAAAAAATCCTCTCTTTTTTAGTCAAAAATGCCCGTATGCCTTTTTTGGAAATTGCGCGCGAATGCGGAGTATCCGGTGCCGCCATCCATCAAAGGGTAAAAAAAATGGAAAATATAGGCGTTATTACCGGATCGCGATTATTGGTAAAGCCTCAAGCTTTAGGGCTGACCGTCTGTGCCTTTGTGGGCGTCCAGCTCTCTCAGGCCAACCAGTATCCCGCTGTAGTCGATGCCTTAAAGAATATTTCGGAAGTGGTAGAGTGTCATTTTGTTACTGGACAGCATTCCCTCCTGCTTAAAATTTACTGCCGCAACCACGACCATCTTATGGAAGTACTGATTAATACCATCCAAAACATTCCATCGGTCATGCAAACCGAAACATTAGTTTCCTTAGATCAGGCTATTGAGCGACAAGTGTGGGTAAAAGACAGTGCCTCCGACAACAAGAGATAAGCAATTATTTACTCCGCCTCAAATATTCCTACTAAGAGATGGGTACTGCTCTGAATGGTGAGTTTATAGCAACCAGGCTGTAAGCCGGACAGCGGAATGGTGACCAGTGGTTGGTTTCCGTCCACAGTTTGTTGTAAAATAACATGGTCCAATGCATCTTCAACAATAACCACCACAGGTCCCAGAAGATCGTTAATTTCTAAATAAATCATACCGAGTTTGTGGTCATGCCACGCCTGAATGGGTATTACATTCGATTTGGGACCGGGTAAAGGCGGCGACAAAAGCTCTCTAAGTTCTATCGGATCTCCGGGAGAGGGAAGAAGCGTCCAAGGATTCTCTCTTTTCCCTTGCATGGCCACTGCCAAAAACAGGACGAAAACAAATAAACTGGTTTTTTTCATGGGTGTTTATGTTATATTATTGTGCAAAGATAGGCCATAAATCATATGAATCTTTGAAAAAGATATTACATAAAGATTTATTAAATATTTGATTAACAATATATTAAAAATAAATGTATTACACTGTATCGTACACATACAAATCCATTAGAATATCCCGGAAAGAGATTGGTTTTTTCCTGTCTACCTTAACCCCTAATTTTTGATACAAACGGGAACGTCTAGTATAGAGGGGAGCAGGGTCCCTCAATTTGTACAGACCACATAAATCTTTGGGGCCCAGATTCGCATAAAGCAAACAACTGAAAACAGTATCGGCAATATTAAGGAGAGGAAAACGCTTTTTTAGCCAATTTGTCATGCCTGGATAAGCGATCTGCGCTGCTTTTATTACCCTGGAGTGAAAAACATTTTCAGTCCAATCATCAAGGTATATATCAAACTCCTTAAAGAAAAGGGTTGTATTCCACTGATGCTCACAATAGGAACGCCTAAGCTCACGTAAGGATCTATTCTTTTGCGCTATCCGCTTTTTCCAACAAGCGATAATTACGACAACCCCAACCAAAGAAACCGAACTAATACCGACCACCCTTCCAATATGTCGTGTTCGTTGTTCCATATTGACCTCTTTTAATTTTTCCTGTCTGTATTTTTCCTCCGCAATTCTCAGGTCGTGCAAGTAATATTCATGGCGTATAGAATCAGAAAGCACCTCATACTGTACCGCATAATCGATGGAGGCCTGGAAATTCCCTGCTTGTTCTTCTATTTTTTTAAGCCCTGCTAACGCCCCTGCACGTTGTTTTATACCGGCACATGAGTCTTGTAGCACCATATTCATATAATGACGGGCAGAATCAATTTGCCGTACATCTAAATAGAGCATGCTCAATAAGGGATAATATTCAATGGGCGCAATAGCTTGTCCCTTCATCTGACTTACCATATCGGTCAATAAGGCTATGGCCTGACCATATTGCTCTTTTGCCCGTAATAACGTTGAAATATTAATGTTGAGGCGATAGTAATAGGCAGAATCTTTACGAAAAAGTGCAAATTCTTTAGCCTTGTAAAAATAAACTTCAGCAGAATCTATTTCTGCAGATCGATAAAAGACATTTCCTATACGTCCTAAAACATAATTCTCATGTTTAAGATTACCACTTTTTCTGCTGGCAACCAATGATGCTTTAAAAAGTTCCAGGGCTTCTTTAAAGTGCCTTTGCTCCTGAAACAAGACTCCCATTTCGTTGGTTACTAATGTCAACAGCTCATCGTCTGCATAAAACTGTAGATATTCCTGCACTCTTTTATATAAGGTTAATGCCGACTCAAGGCTATCCACCTGTGCAAACGCGTTGCCCTTGTAGAAATAAGCCCAACTTAGTTTGTGGTATTCTTTTTTTTGACTGTAATAATTTATCGCAATATCGATCAGGGTGTCTCCGGAAAGAGGTAAATAATTTTTATCTAATGCCTGGGTGTAGAGCAGGGCATAACGGGCCTGCAAGGCGCCGTGCGGAATGATTTGCACGTCCAAAGATTGCAACAGTTGTAAGGCAGAGTCGGGCCGTACCTGCATGAGGAACTCCGCAGTATCTAAGGAAGAAAGAATGACCTTATTGTTTTCACATGATGTCATAGTAGAAATCAATAGGGTGAAGTTTACCAGTACAGCGTATTTCATGTATCTATTTACAAATAGCGCCGTAAAATTAAATAGAATCCGGCAAACTACAAAACCTCTGCCAAAGCTAAATCTTCCGGCGTAGTAATCTTGATATTCCGAGCACTTCCTTTAGTCAGGAGCAAAGGAATTCCCTCTTTTTCTACTACTGACGCATCGTCAGTAAAGTCAGGAATATAGGTTTGATCATAAGCTTTCTTGAGTATATCCGTCCAAAAAACTTGAGGGGTCTGTACCTTCAAAAAACAGGTGCGGTCAACGGAAACAGAACCCTGATCTGTAATCCGGCGCATGGAATCGGTAATTTCCAAAACCGGAACTACAGCCGGATGTTCCCGAGCCAATTCAAAACAGGTTTGTATCAATGCTTGACTTACTAAGGGTCGAACCCCATCGTGAACAGCGGTAACGCCTCCCGACCATATGTGCGCTAAGGCATTTTTTACCGAATGAAATCGGGTAAAACCTCCGGCCACTAAGGTGCAGGGAATATTCATATCATATTGAATGGCCCATTTCGGCCACAAGTCTATATAATGAGGAGGGAGTACCACATAGATTTCCAAAGCGGAAGAAAACCGATAAAAAGTCTCTAAAGTTCTAAAGATAACCGGTTCCCCTTTTAATAATAGGAACTGTTTGGGTAAATCGCCCCCCATACGTAAACCACTTCCGCCCGCCGTAATAATGAGTTTATCTCTTACCTCCATAATTCATGTTTAGAAATCCAAAACAAATGTAGGAGATATCCTGTAAATATTGTACTTTTGCAGACTATGAAAACAATAAAAAGAGCACTTATATCTGTCTATCGTAAAGACGGATTAGATGCGGTAGTCTGTGCGTTGCATGATTTGGGCGTCGAAATTTATTCTACGGGAGGGAGTTGGAATTATATTTCCAAGCTGGGAGTTCCAGTAAAGGAGGTAGAGCGGCTGACGGGTTATCCGGCTATTCTTGGCGGAAGGGTCAAAACCCTCCATCCAAAACTCTTTGGAGGAATTTTAGCTCGACGGGATCATCCTGCCGACCTGAATGAGTTGGCAGAATATGATATTCCCCCTTTTGATTTAGTCATAGTAGACCTTTATCCTTTTAAAGAAACCGTACTGTCGGGTGCTACGGAGCAGGAGATCATAGAAAAAATCGATATTGGCGGCATTTCTCTGATTCGGGCAGCAGCCAAAAACCACAAAGACGTACTGATTATCTCTGCTAAAGACCAATATCCCGCTCTTTTGGAAATACTTGTTCAAAAGAGCGGTCAAACTGCTTTGGAGGAACGGAAGCATTTTGCCGTCGACGCTTTTAAAATAACCTCGAATTACGATACCGCCATCTTTAACTATTTTAACGGAACAAAAGGACTAAGATACGGAGAAAACCCCCACCAGCAGGGTCGTTATTTGGGATCCCCCGGTTCGTTACCCAAACAGATACATGGCAAAGA
>WRJW01000148.1 GCA_009778375.1 Bacteroidota bacterium | reverse complement strand
TCGGTTAGCTACGCCGTTCATCTCTACGCCTTAATCAGTTACGCTGGGGTCGGTGGCGGGATCGTAAACATTTTGCTTGACGATTGCGGCGGCTTTGTCGCCGTTGGCAGCCAGATTGGATTTTTTGGTCGTCTGCCAATTATCGCTGAAAAACGCTATTGAATCAGAGTGAGTTAAAACGCCTTGGCAATCGCCAAAAAATCTTCGGCCTGCAGCGAGGCGCCCCCAATCAATCCTCCGTCTATGTCGTCTTGGGCAAAAAGTTCCGCCGCATTGGAGGGTTTGCAGCTTCCTCCGTATAAAATGGTGGTTTGGGCAGCTAAGGCGCCAAAGACTTCAGCTAAGGTTTGGCGGATAAAAGCGTGCACTTCCTGAGCTTGCGCCGACGAGGCCGTTTTGCCCGTTCCAATGGCCCACACCGGCTCGTAGGCAATCACCATTTTAGAAAAATCCACAGGATTCAGCAACAAAACCGTTTCCTTTACTTGTTGGGCAATTACCTCAAAATGATTCCCCGCTTCCCGCTCTTCCAAACGCTCTCCCACACAAAAAACAGGAATCAATCCGGAGTGAAGGGCTTGGGTGATTTTTTGACAAAGGATGGGGGAATCTTCGCCGTAATACTCCCTACGCTCTGAATGTCCGATAATTACATATTGACACCATACCGAGGCGAGCATTTCGGCAGCCACTTCTCCGGTATAGGCGCCTTTGGCTTGTGCAGCACAATTTTGGGCGCCCAAGGCGATTCGATAATCTTTAAGTAGTTGATAAACAGAATATAAATGGGTAAAAGGAGGTACAACCACCATCTGCACACAGGCAGGAATTTCATTTTCTTTGGCAATTAACTCTTTGACTAAAGAGAGCCCCTGCTCCAGCGTGGTATTCATTTTCCAGTTTCCGGCTACAATTTTTGTACGCATAATAATAGAATTTGATTTTTATGCCGCAAAGGTAATACTATTCTTTCTTTTACGCTATCTTTGTTCTATGGAAATATACCGCAAAAATCCATCCTATCGTCTGTATTACCTCCTGTTATTCATACTGTTGGTCCTTATTTTCTTGGCCGAACTGATGTTTGGCTCCGTTTCTATTCCGCCGGGCCGATTATTCGACGCCTTATTACATCCCAAAGGGGCCGATTTTGCCACCACAATTTTGTGGTCGCTTCGCCTTCCAAGGGCTTGTACCGCTATTTTGGCAGGATCTGCACTCTCTGTTTGCGGCCTGCAAATGCAAACCCTGTTCCGCAATCCTTTAGCCGATCCATACATATTAGGAATCAGCTCGGGGGCAGGATTGGGCGTTGCTTTTTTTGTGATGGGATGTTCCGCAGGCATGGCAGGCACCGGTTCTGCATGGTTCATAAACACAGGCATTGCCTCGGCAGCGTGGGCAGGGGCCCTTGCCGTCAGTTTTATGGTAATGTTTGCCGCCAAACGACTCAACAACAATATGTCTTTATTGATTTTTGGCATCATGATCGGCAGCGCCGGAAGCGCCATTATTTCTTTGTTTCAATACTTTTCTTCCGCGTCCGAATTAAAAACGTTTGTATTGTGGACCATGGGCAGTTTCAGCAATGTAGTCGGCATCCCTTTAGGCATCATGACCATTTTGGTGGGGTTCGGATTGGCGCTGGCTGTGTATAATATCAAAATACTCAATGTATTGCTTATGGGAGAAACCTACGCTAAAAGTTTGGGACTCCATATGAACGCCGTAAGAAACCGGATTTTTATCAGTACCGCGCTTTTGGCGGGAAGCGTTACCGCTTTTTGCGGCCCGATAGGTTTTATTGGGATTGCCGTCCCCCACTTAGGCCGTATGCTCTTTAAAAACGCCAACCACAAGCGACTGATTCCGGCTACCGCCTTGCTGGGCGCCTGTGTCACGCTATTCGCCGATTTTATCGCCCAACTTCCGGGTAGCGGTCAAGTGCTCCCCATCAATACGGTCGCCGCCCTGATCGGCATTCCGGTCATCTTGATGATTATTCTTCAACACCGTCCCCATGAATAAAGAGGCCTGTTTCATGGAATTGCAGCAGCTGTGCATAGGTTATGCCGAGAACCGACAAGCGCCGCTGTTTGGGAACATCTCCGCACAAATTACGCAAGGTAAATTGATTGGTCTTTTTGGAAGGAACGGAATCGGAAAAAGTACCTTACTCAGGAGTATGGCCGGACTACAGCCGTTGACGGGAGGAACCATCCTGCTTGCAGGCAAAGAGCTTCGGAAATACAAACCGGCTGAGATCGCCAAACGCCTTGCCTTTCTCCCCTCCCACCCCCTGCACGTACCCGGACTCAGCGTTGCCGATATGGTGGGTACAGGCCGATTCGGGTTTACCAATTGGATGGGCGTCGAGCGAGCGGAGGATAAGGAGGCCATTCGCCAAGCCCTCGAAGTCACAACCCTTACCCATTTAGCTTCCCGTGATTCGGCCACCCTCAGCGACGGCGAACTGCAACGTGCCTCTATTGCCCGCAGTTTGGTGCAGGATACTCCCCTGATTTTATTGGACGAACCCACCGCCTTTCTCGATACGGGTAACAAATACAAAATCGTCCGCCTCCTCAAAGAATTGGCGCAAACCGCTCATAAAGGGATTCTTTTTTCTACCCACGACCTAACGCTGGCCCTGCAAATTTGCGATCTGCTGTGGATTATGACAGATCGCGGATTTTACGCCCAACCACCTGCCCAACTCATTCAAAACGGACTCCTTGATCTGCTCTTTGGCGACTACGGGCTTGTTTTTGACCGCAATACGCTTAATTATACCTTTAAAATATGAGTAATACAAAAAACACGCTCCATTCTTGGAGCCGACGTAAATTTTTGGGTTCATCGGCCCTTGGCTTAGCCGGTATCACCCTGCTTCCGGGTTTTAGCTGGAACAAAGCCAAAGAAAAGCCCGGTAGTTGTTACGTACATCCCGATTTAACCGAAGAACTATCGGAATGTGCAGAAACTCGATGGTTAAACAAAAAAGTAGAAGATTTTAAAACGATCTTTTCCGGCGACCAAAAGGAAAAAGTAACCGTATCGGGGCGAGCCGCGTTAGAAGCTTCTCGAGAGATACTGCACGAAGGAAAAAATTGTTTATGCTTGGTAACCGATACAAAAATAGAAAATATCCAACCACGTCCGGGATGTACAGTCGATATCCGTTTAGATCAAATGGATTTATCTGCCTACAACCGTATTTCGGCCTGGATTTACCCCCAAGCGACCGGTTTTCAAAACTTCTATTTTCATTTTTCCTTTGGAAATCCCGGAAAGACCCAGTTGCATGCTCCGAGCCTGATTCCCAACAGATGGAACCAAGTGACATGGGAAGTGGTAGACATTGAGCGCAATGCAGTGGAAAAATTAAGCATTTCCCCCTATCTGGGGGGGTGCCCGCCCGAGGCTTTACCAACCTTAAAAGTGTATATTGGAGAAATTAGGGCAGAAAAGGTCGAACCCGACGACGACTTTGGATGGGAGCTCAAAGATCGGATCGCTTATTGCCACAGCGGATACCTGCCGACCATGAAGAAGGTGGCGATTGTTCAAAACGCAGCGGAAAACCACTTTCGCCTTTATGACTTAAAAAACAGTGTAGTATATGAACATCCGGTAAAAAAGCAAACGACTCCATTCGGCATCTTTTTTGAACTCGATTTTTCTGATTTTAACACCTGCGGAGCGTATTACCTTAAAATAGACGAGCGAAAGACTCCTGTCTTTTTCATTGACAAACAGGCGTTGGACGCACCTGTTTGGAAGAGTATGCACTTCCTCCACCAGCTAAGATGCGGAGAAGAGGTGGTTGGCGTACACTCTGCCTGCCACCTGAACTGCAAAGTCACCCATTCCCAAACACAGGCCACCGTCCCCAGCTTTGGAGGTTGGCACGACGCCGGTGATTTGTCTCAATTCGAAATCTGTACGGCAGAAATGGCGCAGGCCATTTTGGAATTGGCGCTAAAGGTAAAGCATAGAGATCAATGCCTTTATCAATGCCTATTGGAAGAGGGAAAAGTAGGCATCTCCTGGTTATTGCGCACCCATTTTGGAGATGGGCACCGCGCTTTGGCCGTCAGTTACGGAATGTGGCGGGATAATGTTCTGCAACCTGATAACGAAAGTGTCAAACGAAGCGCTTCTGAAAACGCACCCTTCGAAAACTTTTTGGCTTCCTCCGCCTGTGCCGTAGCTGCCCGAGTCTATCAAGAGGTCGATTCGATCTTTGCCGACTGGTGCTTACGCACTGCAGAAGCCGATTTTCACTTTGCCAAAGAGGGATACGCCAACGGATTATACTCCGTTCGCTGGGGATCCAATATCGACGCGCAAGTGTGCGGCGCCGCCGCTTTTGCCGCAGCAGAACTGTATGTACTAACCGGAAAAGCGGAATATGCAGCCATGGGCGCAGGGTACGCCAAGACCATTTTGGCTTGCCAACAATGCGATTATCCCGACTGGAAGGTCCCCATTCGCGGCTTCTTTTACGAAGATCCTGCCCATTCCAAAATGCTTACCTATGAGCATCGAGGACATGAGCAATCTCCGATCCAGGGATTGGCCCGTTTATACGAATTAATCCCGGATTATCCGGAGCGCTATCAATGGAAAAGAGGTTTGGAGTTATACGCAGAATATATCCGAAAGACCTGCGCATTAGCCAATATGTACCACTTGTTGCCTGCCCATATATACGAACTCGAAAAACTGAATATGGAGCGTTTTACCGGCAGCGCCAACAACAATACGGCGCTTAGCGGTTTGCAGGAACAGATAAAAACCGGAATTAAACTAAGCGATCAGGTCTATTTGCGCGTATTTCCGATTGCTGTTCAACGGCGGGGCTTTCATGCCACCCTGTTGAGTAAGGCCAAAGCCGTCTCCCTTATTGGTCGGGTATTAAACGATCCGGAACTTCTTCAGATTGCCATGAATCAGTTGGAATGGATTTTAGGAAAAAATCCTTTCGCCTCTTCTACCATGTATGGACAGGGACACAATTACCACCCCTTATACGTGGCCTTTTCGCGACAAATAAGCGGTTCACTGCCGGTCGGCATCAAAACCAAAGGAGATGCCGATTTACCCTATTGGCCGGTGATCAACAATGCTGTTTACAAAGAGATATGGGGGCATACCACCGGTAAATTTTTATTTGTTTTAGCCGACATCATATAACAAGAACATGAAGATGAAATGCATCACCCTGTTTGCACTGCTCTCAATAGTAGCACGCAGCCATCTTTGAAGAGCACGGATTTATCTGGGGCGGCAAATGGTACCACTACGACACCATGCACTTTGAATACAGACCGGAACTGCTTATGGAGTAACTTTGGTGGGAACCTTTCTGTGTTTATTTTGTTTCTTCATAAATTGTTTACACCTTTGCAAATGATATATATATTCCATTAGAAATGAAATAAACATCTATTCGCGTGAAATTATCTGAAATACACGAGATTGCAGAAATGCAGAAAAATTACCTGCTGAGTTCCGATAGCGGATTAAAGCGAGAAATTTTGGATTTTTTGCCTCCTCTTGCATCCCATGCTCTTATCATTTCCGGCATTCGGCGTTGCGGAAAAAGTACCTTGTTACACCAGTATGTACAGAAAAAAAACGAGGACTTTTTTTATCTACACTTTGAGGATATCCGTTTGTATGATTTTCAAATGAAAGATTTTGTTTTGCTCGACAAAGTCATTGATCGTTCGACCCAAAAACTCCTGTTTTTTGATGAAATTCAATCGGTAAAGGCGTGGGAACTATACGTCAGGCAAAAATTAGACCAGGGATACAGGGTAATCCTTACAGGTTCAAATGCTTCACTGCTCAGTCGTGAATTAGGAACAAAACTCACGGGACGGCACATTACCCAAGATCTTTTCCCTTTTTCCTATTCGGAATTTATAGCATTCAAAAACCTGAAATCATCAATTGAGAGCCTTAATAAATATATGCATACAGGCGGTTTTCCCGAATTTGTCAAAAATGAAAATCCGGAAACGCTTAAAAATCTAATTGATGATATTCTCTATCGAGATATTGTGGTACGTCACGGGATTAAAGATGCCTCTTCTGTCAAGCGACTTCTTTCCTATCTGCTTTTTAACGCCGCACAACTCACTACGCCAAGCAAATTAACGGATATTGCAGGAGTTAAGTCATCTACAACCGTATTGGAATATTTTTCGTATTTTGAAGATTCTTACCTAATTACCCTTTTGCCAAAATTTTCTTATTCTGCTAAATCGCAAATGCTATCCCCAAAAAAAGTCTACGTATCAGACACCGGACTGATTCGTGCAGGATCTGTTCCGCTCACAGAAAACTGGGGGTATTTCCTGGAAAACCTTGTATTCCTACACTTGTTACGGCAGACAAAAGAACTCTACTATTTTCATGAAAACAATCGTGAATGCGATTTTGTACAACTCGAAAACGGCAGATTGAAAAATCTTTTGCAGGTCTGTTGGGAACTTAATACCGACAACGAAGAGCGTGAAATAAACGGGCTACTCAATGCCATGC
>WRJW01000147.1 GCA_009778375.1 Bacteroidota bacterium | reverse complement strand
GCACGTGGTTTAATTCCAAAATAATCATAAGCATGCTGGGGAATCCTGACCTCTATATCGGCAGGTTGGTCGCAAAAATTAACGGCAATCAATACTAATTCCTCCTCCTTGTCGGGCGCATACCTTAAAAAGGCAACGTGTATATCGGGATTAAACCGAAGGTGGTCGCAATTGGCATAGCCCAAATCGTAGGTAGCGCCCCAAGAGAGCGCAGGAGAAGAAACAATCTGCCCAAACAATGCGCAGTATTCGTCGTACAACCGGTGTTCCGATTCTTGTTGCGTTCCGGTAATCCACCGCCTCAGGCTGCCGACACTCCAATAATCGTAAATCGAAGTGCGTCCGTCCAAACCGCTGTACCCTTCTGCGTCCATCCCTTTTTCTCCAAACTCCTGACCTGCATAAAGCATAAAGGGGGCGGTATTCAAACAGGTCGACACCACCAAAGCCGGCAAGGCTTTAAACCCGTCGCCCCCAAAAAAGTCCGAAGCAATGCGCTGTTCGTCATGGTTTTCTAAAAAATGGAGCATGCGGGGTTGGAGGTCGCCCAAATTTTGTCGGCAACGCGAAATATCGGAGGCAGGGCGTTCGCCCCGCAACACCGACCTTAAGGTATCGTACAGCCCTACTTTATCGTATAAATAATCAAAACCGGAGTCTATATAAGCGCGGTACCATTCAGGCTTATAAATTTCGCCCACAAAGAGCGTACCCTCCTTTTGCGCCTTGATTTGAGGAATGATCCAAGTCCAAAAAGGGGTCGGCACCATTTCTGCCATATCGCAGCGGAAGCCATCTACCCCCTGATCAACCCAAAAAGACAAAATATCCCGCATTTTATCCCAGGTATCTTTTGACTCATAATTTAACTTTACCGTCTCATACCAATCGTTGAGTCCGGGATCTGGCCTGAAACAATCGTTGCCGGTGGCTCTTGCCGGCGCTTCCGAATAATCCCCCGCTACCGGAGAAACAAAATGAGTTCCCGGCAATTCATAAAAATTTACTACCCCAAAATCGTCCACACCCGCAGGTTTGGCATCCGAGGCATATTGACGAAAGAGGTGGTTGGGTACAAAATCGATGAGCACCCGCAATCCGCAACCATGGCATCGGTCGATCAACTCCCTAAATTCTGCCATGCGGTTATGCACCTCAACCGCTAAATCGGGAGCCACATCATAGTAATCCCGAATGGCGTAAGGCGATCCTGCTCTACCTTTTACCAAACAATGGGCCACCGGTGCAATGCCATATTCCGAATAGTCGGTGGTGGAGGCGTGTTCCAAGATGCCCGTCAGCCAAATATGGGTTACGCCAAGACGCTTGATGGCCGTGAGCAGCGTAGCGTTGATGTCGGCAAATTTCCCTGCTCCATTCTCCGCCATCGTTCCGTTGGGAATACAGGAGGGGTTTACATTCCCAAACAGTCGGGGCAACAACTGATATATAATCGTCTTTTTTTGCATCAATCAATTACCGCTCCTATTTCTGGGGCTCAATATGCACAATTACCTGGGTTGCTTTTCCGTACCGTTCTCTGAGTCGATACTCCACGCCTGTGCTTATCTCATGGGCTGTCGACAAGGGTAGCGATCCGTCTAAACGAATGTGTATTTCTATGGCAATCTGCGCCCCTATACGCCTTGTTTTCAGATGATGAGGGTCCGAAATGGCAGGGTCTTGCAGAATGATGAAAAGAATTTCCTCCTCTTCTTCGTCAGAGAGCGATTTTTCCATTAATTCACTCACTCCATTCACCATCAGTTTATAGGCAATTCTAACAATTAATACCCCCACCACAACGGCTGCCAGGGGATCCAGAAATCTCCATGGGGGTCCTAAAAAGTGTGCCCCTCCAATGCCGATCAGGGTGCCGATCGACGAAAAGGAGTCGCTGCGGTGGTGCCACGCGTTGGCTATGGTTACCGAACTGTTCCATGTTTTTCCGGCACGTACCGTATAACGATATAGCCCCTCCTTGGCCACAATAGATACTACGGCTGCCCATAAGGCAATCATCCCCGGCCGGGTAATAATTTTGCCCGATAAAGAGGCATAAATCGTGAACACGCCCTTCCAAACGACGGTTATGCCCACCCCTAAAAGGGCCAAACCAATAATTACTGCAGCAAGCGTCTCGTATTTTCCGTGTCCGTAATCGTGACATTTGTCCTGAGGTTTGCCCGACAATTTAACAAAAACCAATACCACCACATCGGTAATCAAATCTGAGGCAGAATGGATACCGTCTGCTACCATCGCCCCGCTTTGTCCCCAAATACCGGCCATTATTTTACCTGCCGACAGCATCAGGTTGGTAAAAAAACCCGTCCAGGTTACCCTGAAAATTTCCTTTTCTCTTTGATCCATAGACTATTTTTTAAGCAGATACTCCTCCATGCAAAGTCCGCTTTGGGTGATTTTTGCGGCTTCATCTATCCCTACAAACCGGTAATGCCAAGGCTCAAATAAAAAGCGGGTAATCTCTATCTTGTTTTGGGGATACCTGAGGATAAATCCGTATTTCCAGCAGTTGGCAATCAGCCATTTTCCGGTAGCCGTTAAGGCAAAATGACCGTCTCTCATCCGGTGTGCCGTAGAGAGGATGTCGGCGGCCAAGCCTAACTCGTGCTCACTGCCCCGCGGCGGAGCTACCAAAGTGGTCGCCAAACTGTGCCCTTTTTCTGCAATCTTGTTCACATAATAGGTTCTCTGCAAAGATTCTTCCCTCCATCCGTCAAAAAAAATCAAATCAATCCCCTCCTTTTTGGCCGCGGTGAACATCTGTTCCAAATAATCAAGGGCGGTGCTGTTCAAGAACATGTTTTCCCGCTCACAGCGCAGTTTAGTATCGGCCCGTTCAAGGTTTTGGGGCACAAAACCCTCCGGCAGGCGATACGTCTTGTTTACCAAGAGCATAAAACCCTCCTTTTCTACCTCCTGAACGGAATATATATACGGATTCTTTTCTGAATACCCCTGCGCATTCGCCGTAAGGGCAAATACACCCAGCAACATCAGGCAACAGAAAGGCGTTTTGTTATTCATGGCGGAAAATCAAGTTATAACGAATGTAGGTTTATAATAGTTAAATTTTGAATCTCAGCAAAATCTTTCTCATTATTTGTAACCAAAACTAAATTACGTGACAATGCAGTAGCGGCAATAATTGCGTCGGGAATTTTTATGGTATTCTTTTTACGTAAATCAATGCAATTCAGAATGATAGAATTATCAGATCCTATTACATCCGCCAACAAAATGAACTCTTCTGATGTTTTTGTAATATCTTTATAACCAAGGTATTCAATGAGCGTTATAAACGAAATAATAAAATGATCGTTAATTACATTTGCCAAAAAATACAACCCTTTTTGCGGTAAACGCCCCATTTGTGCATCAATCAGCACATTGGTGTCTAATAGGTATTTCTGTTCCATTCCAAACGTGCAATAGCCACATGATCCTGAAACCTTTTGCCTTCGGCAAGGCTTAACGTACCAAAAAAATCCGAAGGCTTCTTGCCGTTTGGGGCTTTTTTCTCAAAAAATTCATCACGTGCATAAAATAGCACCTCCAAAGTTTTCCCAATGTAATGCTCAGGAATGGGTAATGAATAGGTATTTCCATTTGGCGTGATCACTGTTTTTACCATAACCTGTATATTTTTATTATTCCATTTTACAAAGGTACCTATTTTTTTGTTTTCTACAAGTCACCGAGTCAACTTTACCAGCATGAAATATCCGGCAGCCAAGAGGGCAGCGCCGCCCGAAAGCATAAAAGTAGCCACAGCCCCAAATCGATACCACACAAACCCAGTAATGACGCTGGCTAACATGGTACACAAACTTTGGAAACCGGTATAAGTCCCAATAGCGGTAGCGGTATCTTTTTGATCGCTGATGTTGCTGATCCACGCTTTAGAAACGCCCTCGGTAGCAGCAGCATAGATGCCATACAAAAAGAAGAGCGCCCCAATAGCATACAAGTGGCGGCTTATGCTCATGCCAAAATAGACCGCTGCAAAACAAAGCAGCCCTCCTATAAAAATCCGTTTGAGCCCGATTTTGTCGGCCAAAACGCCAAGGGGAAAAGAAAAGAGGGCAAATATCAGGTTATAAAAGATATATACTCCTATTACCGCCGTGTCGCCCAAGCCTGCCTCTTTAGCTTTAAGGAGTAGAAAGACATCGGAGCTGTTGAACAGGGCAAAAAAGAGGAGTCCGATTACCAGTTTGCGGTAGGCTGCGGGGCTGGTTTTCCAATACTTTAAAAAGGAAAAAAACGAACCGGTTTTTATTTTGGCTATAACTTCCTGCTCTTTTGCAGGTTTATCTTTGATGAACAAAGTGGTAAAAATGGCCATCAATCCGGGAATAAAGGCCACAAAAAAGAGGACTTTATAGTGTCCGGGATAAAAGTGGAGGAAGAGCAGGGCCAGCAAAGGGCCAATGACTGCCCCCAAAGTATCCATACCCCGATGGAGGCCAAATACCCTCCCTTTGGTTTGCGGAGTCGATTCGTCCGAAAGGAGGGCGTCCCGGGCTCCGGTGCGGATCCCTTTTCCCAACCGGTCCAAGGTGCGGGCAAAAAATATCCAGAGCGGATAGACAAAAAGCGCCATCAGGGGCTTGGAAAGGGCGCTAAAGGTATATCCCAACTGTACAAAGGGGGCGCGCTTGCCCCTGTTGTCGGATAATTTACCAAAATAACCCTTGCTCAATCCCGCTACCGCCTCTGCAATCCCCTCCAATATACCAATGAGCACTACCGAAAACCCGATGGTTTTTAAATATATCGGCATAATCGGATAAAGCATCTCGCTGGCCATGTCGGTAAAGAGGCTCACCAACGACAAAATCCAGACAGTACGGGTAATATACCTCATTTTATGCAATCTACAACTATTTCAAGAGCAATTGCCGGGCCACTTCATCTGCAGCCCCTTCACAAAGCAGGGAGAGGAGTTCAAGGGCAAAATCAAAGGTCAGCCCCGGGCCCCGACCGGTAGTAATGTTCCCATCTGTTACCACCGACTCTTGGGTACGCAGCATAGCGCCTTTGAGGTATGGCTCATAACCAGGGTAACACGTTGCAGCTTTGCCTGCCAACAAGCCTAAGCCTCCCAATACCATGGGTGCAGCGCAAATAGCCGCGACCCTTCCATCCGTGGCCGCATGGGCCAAAATCACTTCTTTTAATCCTTTGTGTTCATTAATGCGTACTGTTCCTCCCGGAAGAATAAGCATTTGGGCTTGGGAAAAATCAACTTCATCAAACAACCTGTCGGCCGTTACCGCCACTCCATGACCTCCGGTTACCGTTAACGTCTCCGCTAAGGATACCGATTGCAACGCCACTCCTCCGCGCCTCAGTATGTCGATGGTGGCAAGGGCTTCGATTTCTTCAAATCCGTTTACTAAAAAAATATAACTCTGTTTCATGTCGCAAAATTAGTTATTTTTGGCACATATTTTGTAACCCTCAAAAATTATGAAACAACTTTTTTTTACCTTATTTTTTCTTGTTTTTTCGCTGGAATTTGGTTTATCCCAAACGATTATCGCTGTGGGAACCATGCCCGGGCAGAATCAGAAGCCGCCCAAAATATTAGACAATACAATGTTGCAAATTACCTACGAGGTTAGATCGGTCAGAGACAGTTTAGAACTCGATCAATTTGTAGAAGACGTTATGGTGCTGCAAATCGGCAAACAGGGTATTTCTAAATACTACAACGACACCAACCGCAGAAGAGATTCGATCATCCGCGCTATGAATCCCCAACTCTCCGCCCCTCCTGCGGGAGGAAACGCTACCTATCGCATCAATCCCCAACAAATGCAACTTCCCAGGAGTTCAGGAGACCAAACAACCGTCTTTAAAAACTGGCCGACCGGCAGCCTTACCGTTACCGACCAGGTGATGATGAACGCCTACAGCTATACCGAGTCCCCCAACCAAATGGAGTGGAAGATACTTCCCGATACCGACACCCTGCTCTCCTATTTTTGCCAAAAAGCAGTTACCGAGTTCAGAGGCAGAAAGTTCGAGGCATGGTTTACCCCCGAAATACCCCTTAACGAAGGGCCATGGAAATTCTGCGGACTTCCCGGACTCATCCTTCAGGTATCCGACACCCGCCAACACTATTTGTTTCAATGTACCGGCTTGGTGCAGGTCGATGGCCCCATAGAGTTTGCCGAATTGGATTATCTAAAGACCAACCGCAGAGATTTAGCGCGCGTAAAACGTAAATTTTATGAAGACCCCAGGGCGGCTTTGGAGGCCATGAGCAACTCTATGGGCGCCGGTGGTCAAACAGCTATACGAATCAGGACGGCTGACGGGAGCACCTCGGACACGGGCAGACCCATAAGTATCAAATACAATCCCATCGAATTAGACTACTAAGTCGATTTATGCGGAGTTATTACCTGACAACCTGCCTCCTGCTGTATAGCCTTACAGTTCAGGCGCAAACCATTATTCGCGGGACGGTC
>WRJW01000146.1 GCA_009778375.1 Bacteroidota bacterium | reverse complement strand
AACCTCAACCGGAACCCTAATCATGGCCCTTGAGCTTACCGGCAAACTCCTGCATAAACTGCCTGTACAATCGGGACAGAGCGCAAAAGGCGCCTGGAGCAAGCAGGAATTTGTGCTCGAAACGCAAGAAAGCTATCCCCGCAAGGTCTGCCTCTCGGTTTGGGGGGCAGACAAGGTGGCGGAGTTAGGCGCCATCAATGAGGGAGAAATCCTTAAAGTGAGTTTTAACATAGAATCCCGTAGCTTTAACGAGCGCTGGTATACAGACGTTCGCGCGTGGCGTTTCGAAAAAATAAACGCTTTGAACCAGGACACTCCCAATCACCCCCTTCCCTATTCGGATCCCGGTTATTTAGACACGGATACCTCTTCCGAAATAGACGACCTTCCGTTCTAAAGCTACCACTCTTTTACCCTGATATTTCGGAATTTGACCACCGATCCGTGGCCCAAAAATCCAAGATGCCCTCTTCGGTTATGGATGCCGGGGTGTTCTTGTCCGTCTATGGTGCCGTTCTTGCTCGCCTCGTCCAAATCTCCATCCAGAATGACCGTACCATTGAGGGTGACTTTGAAGTGGTTGCCCTTAACAGCTATCTCCTCGTAGTTCCATGCTCCCACCGGATTGAGGTAACCGCGTTTGGCGGGAATCACACCATAAGCCGAACCGTGGTATTGGTAAGGAGCTAAATTACTATAGATAGGAGCCGAATCGTCCAATACCTGAATCTCGGTACCCACATAAGCGGCATCCCCTTCCAAAGGGGCGCGAACGCCAATGCCGTTGTTAGCCCCCGGTGTAAGCAAAAATTCGAAACGCAGAATAAAGTCGCTGAATTCCTCTTTGGTATAGAGGTTACCGCCTCCTCCATGGCCCGGGTAGAGGGTAATGGTACCATTCTCGGCCACATAATCCTTTGTATTTCCCGTCCATTGATCCATTGATAGCCCGTCAAAGAGGGCCCTGAACCCCTCGGCCAGTTCTTCCGGTGAAACCTCAAAAAAACTATTTTCTGCCACGGGTGCATCGTTAATGTATTTTCGAATAGCCGTTTTCTCATATTCAGCATCGCTCCCCTGACGGACGTCCATAAATTGCTCCAGTAATGCTTTGACCTCAGCCCCCCAATAGTTGTGCTCCAGGTCTCGTTGAATCAGGTTGTATACCCCTGTGGCAGCCATTTGGGCTGTTTCGGGCATATAGAGGTATTGACCAATCTTTAAAAGTGAATGATACGTATTGATTCGGCTGAGTGCTTGAAGGAGCGTATTTTTTGTCTGATCTGTATTGGCCGCTTCAAGCGCCTCGTTGATCAATGTATACCTGTGCTCATCCGTAAACTCCTGCAGGTTGATCATCCGGATATAGGAAGCGAGCGACTCCTCGCTGCCTGTTTGCACAAAATTGTCCATCAACCATGCGGCAGCCTCAAAACCGCTCCACGAACGGGCGGTAGCCAAAGCGTCCGGATCATTCTGTTCCAGCCCCTGTTTGAGGAGTTCAAAAGTTTTGGGATCCTGTATATATCCCAACACAGGGTAGTACGCTTTGTTAGAGAGTTTTGGACCCATCAAAGCCACCGCACGTTCTATCGACATTGTCGATAAAGAAGCTCCGACGGCACGTTGCAAATCAGGTGTATGGGTCCCCATTTCGAGCTTCGTGCACAGCGTATCGAAATCGTTGGCAGAAGCCACATCGGCCAGGGCTTTACAGGCTGCATCGGCCACCTCCTCCGAAGCCGAGGTTTGGGCTAAGAGGGCGGGAAAGGCCTCTTGGCACCTTTTTGCTGCCAATAGTTCAATAATGGATATTTTTGCCTTGTCGCCCATTTGCGGCAGCGCCGCCAAAAGTGGCCCGGTAAGATCTGCCATTTTTCCAAGGGCAATGGCTGCGGCCCGACTCAGTTCGAAATCCTCGGCGTCAAGGTAAGGGATGAGAAAATCCGCAGCGTCTCGATCTTGTTGATTGCCAAGATAGTTAACAATATCAACGGCTGCGTCTCCGGACGATTGAAGTTTGGCTACCAAGGATTGGTTAAATCCCCGATCTGCATAAGGAGCAATGGCAAAAAGGGCAGCATTGCGCAGCGTGCGCTCCGAATCGTCCATCAACTTAAGTACAGCCGAAAAAGCGCCTTTTTGTTCATGCGCAATAAACAGCTCAAAAGCAGCCGTGCGGATGTTCAGGTTGGGATGTCCCATCAATTTGCTGATCGTCTTACGCTCGTAATTATGTTCCAGAGCCGTCAGGTAGCTGTGTGCGGCCTGAGTAGGCTCGTAAGCAAAAGAGACCTCTTGGGCCGCTTTTTCGAGCGCCTTCATCACCTTTGGCGAACCAATACGTTGTGAAAGAGCAAAAAGAACAGATCTTTGCACATTCATGTCCGAACTACCCAACCACGAAATTAACAACGCGTCATGCGCATCGAGCCCTATTCGTCCGGCTGCCTGAGCGGCGACGGCTCTGTCCGGAATCCGTACAAAAATGTCGGCAATAGCCTTGACCGCACCCGAAGATCCAATCTGGGTGAGGGCAAGCAGGGCTTCCTGACTCAAATCAGGCGTCAAAGCATACTTAGTCAGCGCCGCAACGGCCCGATCATTGCCCACTATTTCTAATTGGCGCATAAAAAATGCTTTACTATCTCTTTCGTCCGCCCGTTCCAAGGCGTCGATCAAGGCTTTTTGCACCGTTTCCCTTGCCTCTTCGCGCCCCATTGCCGTAACGTAGTACGAGAGTCCGCCGATGGCAAATCCTGCCGCCGAATTGTTGTTTTGGGCTTCGGGCTTTATTTCGTCCATCAGCCAAGCAAGCCCTTCGGAGCCGGAAGCGATTAAATCGCGCATCATCTGATTGTAATCTTCTTCATTTTGGGTGGGCATTTGAGCCAAAACATCTGCCACAACGGTTTTAGGGAGGCGATTTGCGGGTGATTGCGCCCAACCCGCCGGAGGCAGCATCAGGGCAATAATCAGTAGCGTGTATATCTTTTTCATCGTTATATTTTTGAAAAGGGGTCAGATTCTCCAGGGAGCCCTCATGGGTTGATCAATCAGGCGATTTGCCTCTTCGTCGCCAATAAAGAGCAATTTATCGGAATCAAAATGCAAAGTTCGGTTTAGCCGAAGGGCACAAAGACCCATATTAACAATAGTCGAGGAGCGGAATCCGTTCACCTCGTTCAGGGCAAAAGATTGACGATTTCGTACGCATTCCATAAAGTCGGTACGTTGGGGTAGTGGATCAGGTAATCCGGCCAAGGTAAGGGGAAGGTTGGGGATGTCCGATACAAAACCCGGATAAAGTTTCCCTTTAGGCCCTTGAATGTAGGGAGCCTTGGGGTCGCCAAAATCCTCGCCGTTAAGGATAATCTTACATCCGTCTGCATAAGTATAAATGATCTGTCGCCAAGTACCTACCGCATCGTGGTGTTGCTGGGGAGCATCTACTTCCACTTTTATAGGAGATTCGTGGTCTTTTCCCAAAAAATATTGCACCGGATCAAGGTAATGTTGTCCCATATCTCCCAAGCCGCCTCCGTCGTAATCCCAGTACCCGCGAAAGGTTTGGTGGGTACGGTGGGCGTGATAGGGTTTAGCAGGGGCAGGACCTAACCAAAGGTCGTAGTCCAACTCGTTGGGGATGGGTTGGGGAGGGAGGTGCGTCTCTCCGACCCAAAAGAATTTCCAGTTGAAACCGGTGTGCGCCCCCACGGTAACGGTCAGGGGCCATCCTAAGAGTCCGCTCTCGACGAGCTTCTTGATGGGAGCCACGGTAGTACCCATACCGTAAAATATGTCTTCAAAACGGAACCAGGTATTAAGGCGAAATATCTTGCCGTGTCGTTTGACGGCTTCCATAATGCGCTTCCCCTCTCCGATGGTGCGGGTCATTGGTTTTTCGCTCCAAATGTCCTTACCTGCAGCGGCCGCTTCAACCACCATAATGGCGTGCCAGTGGGGCGGGGTAGCAATGTGTACAATGTCTACATTAGGGTCTTTTATCAGGTCCCGGTAGTCGTGATAAGCCGACACCTTTTCGGAAGCAGCGGCTACAGCCGCATCAAGGTGGTTTTGATCCACATCGCAGAGGGCGACCAAACGGGTTCCCCCGTAGTCGTAATGTCCGCGTCCCATACCTCCCACGCCAATGATCCCTTTGGTAACCTGGTCACTGGGAGCAATAAATCCCTTACCGCCAAGTACTTTTCTTGGAATAATGGTAAAAAGGGCGGCCGAAGCCGTTAGTTTTAAAAAGTCTTTTCTGCTTATAGCCATGATTTCACGGTTTTGAAATAAAGCCGCCTGATTTTTCTCAGACGGCTTTATTGTTGCATGGATTGTGGGGTTAATAAACCCCTGTTAAGAATCCCTGTTAGCCAAATTATTCAAGCCAACCTAAAACAGTTTGATAAATGTACATACCACTGGCCGTTCCCAGAGCAAGGAGGATCAATGCAATAATAGCATACAAAAAATACATAACTTTAACAATTTTGTAAAATACCTACTCTATACCGTTTTCGGATACCCGGAGCCTTTTAACAAGAAAAGACTTCTGCAAAGGTAATAAATTTTTAAACTTCCAACCATTGTATAGAAAAATCTCGGCGCCAATAAGAAGATTGTCGTTTGGCATATCGGCGGGTATTAAGCTTAATCAAGTCGATAGAAGTTTCTAAACGCTGTTTTCCATCCAAATAATCAAACAACTCCCGGTATCCAACCGTCAACAGGGCAGGTAGCTTTCTGTAAGGGATTAGGTTTTTTACCTCCTCCAACAAACCTTCTTCCATCATCTTATCGACCCTCGAATCAATACGGGCATAGAGCTTGTCTCTATCCATATAAATTCCTGTTTTACATATTTCAAAAGGACGTTTTCTCTCAAGTCCCGATTTAAAGGAAGAAAAAGGGCGTCCCGTTTGCAGACAGACCTCCAAAGCCCGAACAACCCTTTGGGGGTTTTTAATATCAATCTCGTAATAACTCCGGGAATCAAGTCGTTTTAGGTCAAAGCGGAGCGCTTCAATACCTTCTGCGTTAAGCCGCTCTGTCAGGTCGGCCCGTAAAACCAAGTCCGGCTGGGGAAAATCATCCATCCCCTTACATACCGCATCGATATAGAGCCCGGAGCCGCCTACCATAAGGAGCCGGTCATAAGTCTTAAACAATTTGTCCAACAAAGCCAAGGCTTCCAACTCATACTTTCCGGCCGTATAGGGTTGATGGATGGAATGGGACCCCACAAAAAAATGTTGCACCCCATCCTGTTCCGAGAGAGAAGGGGCGGCGGTGCCAATAGCCATTTCTTTATAAATCTGACGGGAATCACAGGAGACAATGGGACAACCCCACGCTTTGGCCCACTGAATGGCTAAGGCGGTTTTTCCCACTCCGGTAGGCCCCAGCAAAATCTTTAAAAGCTTGGCCGACATTTTATTCGGAGTCAAACTCTTCTAAACAAAGGTCTAACGAGGGATGTTCTTCCCTGAACTGGTCAAGGTCTCCTCCCTGTTCCAAAACAGTTCGGGGATAGGTTTTTCGAGGCACTTCTTCGGGCATTCCTTCCCATTGCAGCATTAAATAACGGCCATTGTAAATATCAAATACATAATGAAATACCCTAACTCCCTCTTGATGTAAAGCCTCCAAAGAGACCTGATCCATTGATCCGTTTCCCATATCAAAAAGACCATATTCATTCAAGGGTTTGCCTCCATCGTCTACAGACCTGAAGAAGACCTGTTGATCGGGAGCAAAAGAAAGGTCGTTTTGCAAAAAGAGGTGCAGGGCATAAAGCGTTGTGGAAGCCTTAATCTCGTAGACACGAACAAAGGTTTTGCGGTTGGGCAGGGTCGCTTTATATCGATATATCATTCAATGGTGGATTTTGCGAACACCCAAAGTTAATACAATTTTTGATCATTCCGGTTGCTCCAACCACTATTTGTAATCGGGATTTGTGGGACTCAATATAGTCAATCACCTCATTTATATGTGTATATATCGTATAGAAAAAAGTGGCAACCGGAGGAGACAACCCCTCTTGTTCCTGCAATAAAAAGAATCCTCCATCTGTAAAAGAGGCCTTCTGCAAAGTCAGCAGGGCTTTTTGTCGGCGATAGGCATTTTGGAATCCCCGATGTTCTGCTTCTTGGGGCCATTGATCAAAAGTAATTACCCTTTTTAAGTCAAATCCTTTGGGGACAAATAAATGTACTACCGACCGACAGCCCAAACCAAAAAAATCAAACATATCGCGATGCAGGCCGGCTATTTGCTTCCGGGTTATATCTGCTGTAAGTACGGCTACGGAATTACGGTGTCCGCGTACGATTTTAGGCAGTTGGGGATAATGCTCCTTAAACCAAGCCGCCGCGGCATCCGAACCGGTGGCGATTAGTCCTTCGGAATCATCCGGAACTTCCTTTACAAAACGCACTTGCGAAAACCATTCGGGGGCAAACGAGCACAAGAGTTGGTGTAAA
>WRJW01000145.1 GCA_009778375.1 Bacteroidota bacterium | reverse complement strand
ATGTACGACTTGATGAATGCAGGCTCTAAAGACTTGGTGGTAGACCGAGGCGTCGCCTTGCACAAAATCATTCGACTGCTCACCCTCTCTACCGCCGGAGACGGCTACCTCACCTTTATGGGGAACGAATTTGGCCATCCCGAATGGATCGATTTTCCGCGGGAGGGGAACGGATGGAGTTATGGCTATGCCCGCCGCCAATGGAGCTTAGCCGATCATCCCGATTTGAGGTATAGGGGCTTGGAGGCCTTTGACGCCGCCATGATTCGAATGGCGCAAAAAGAGTCGCTCTTTGCGTATCCTCCACAAATCATGGTGCAGGACAACGCTGCCAAAGTGCTGGCCTTTAAGCGCGGGAGCCTTCTTTTTGTATTCAATCTTCATCCCCGGCAATCTTATAGCGGCTACAGTTTTGGCGTTGATGCCGGAAAATACACGATTATTTTAGAGAGCGACAGCACGCTTTTCGAAGGATTCTCCAGAATTGATGTCCGAGTAGAGCACTTTACTATTTGGCAAGCTCCTCATAATAAACTATCTCTCTATCTGCCGGCGCGTACGGCTATGGTTCTCAAAAAAAATAACTAACTTGCACTTTCTAATCATTGCACTATGGCATACCTGACTTTTAACAAAGCGGAACTTGTAAACTTGGAATACGCCCTCCAACGCGAAATTTTTGCCACTAACCGCGCCGGAGGATACACCAGCACCACCATTGTGGCTTGCAATACGAGAAAATACCACGGATTGCTGGTGGTGCCCATCGACGCCTTTGGAGGAGCCAACCATATACTCCTTTCTGCTTTGGACGAGACGATCATCCAGCACGACAAAGCCTTTAATTTAGGGATTCATCGCTACGGGGCGGTATACGAACCCCGCGGCCATAAATACATTGTGGACTTTGAAATCAATAAGAATACCGTTATTACCTACCGCGTGGGGGGCGTACTGCTCCGCAAAGAGATTATGTTGGCCCACAACAAAGATCAGGTGTTACTGCGCTATACCCTGTTAGAGGCGCATTCACCTACCATTCTGCGAATCAAGCCTTTTCTCGCTTTCAGGAATGCCCATAGCCTGACTAAGGCCAATATGGAGGCCAACACCAAGTATATTCCTGTGGAAAACGGGATATGCAGTCAGCTCTATGCCGGCTTTCCTCCTCTATATATGCAGCTCAATTATAAAAATGAATTTATATCCAATCCCGATTGGTATTACGGTATTACTTATCAGGAAGAAGCCCGCAGGGGATTTGAGGCAACGGAAGACCTCTTTATTCCCGGTTATTTTGAATTGCCGATTAAAAAGGATCAGTCCGTTGTTTTTTCTGCTTCGCTCCACCAAGAAGAGCCGACTCAGCTAAAAAGATTTTTTGATGCGGTTTGGGAAGAGCGTCCTCCTCGCGACAGTTACCTCCATTGTTTGGAATTGGCCGCAAGTCAATTTGTGGTACACAGAAATGGGGAGGCCCATGTGATGGCGGGCTATCCTTGGGGCGGCTATGTGGCGCTCGATACCTTTGTATCCTTGCCCGGTTTAACCTTGTCGGACAAAGGAGGGGTAGATACGTGCAAAGCGGTGTTGGATACCATGATGCAAAAAAATCCCGGGAAGATAGAAAGCGCTGACGCCTCGCTTTGGTATTTTTGGACTTTGCAAAAATATGTAGAAGTTACCCGAGATCCGGAGGCTTTGTGGGTAGATTTTGGCCCCTCCATGAAAGAGATTCTAAAGGGCTATGAGCAGGGGAGTAATCCGGCGATTTTATTGCATGAGAACGGATTGATTTGGGCCGAAGCTTCCAATAAGGCCCTGAGTTGGATGAATGCCCAAGTCAAGGGGATCCCCGTGACGCCGCGATCGGGGTATCAGGTTGAGGTAAACGCCCTCTGGTACAATGCCCTTATGTTTGCTTTGGAGGTGGCGCGTCAGGTTGGGGATGACGACTTTGTACGCTATTGGAAAGATATACCCGAACGTACCAAAGAGAATTTTATGCGCGCCTTTTGGGTCGAATCCCGCAAACATTTGGCCGATTATGTAGGCCCGGAGGGGCAAAACATCTTTATGCGTCCCAACCAGCTTTTTGCCTGTTCCTTACCATACAGTCCTATTGCCGATGAATATAAGGCTTTGGTATTAAAAGCCATAGAATCTGAACTTCTTACTACAAGGGGATTGAGAACCTTGTCGCCCAAAAATCCCCTGTATATAGGATTATACGAGGGAAATCAGGAGACCCGCGACAAAGCCTATCATCAGGGAACGGTGCGTCCGTGGCTAATCGGGCACTATATAGAAGCCTGCTTTAGGTTAAAGGGGCCCAGGTTTGCCGATCAGGCTACGGAATTACTTCGTGGTTTTGAGGAGGACATTACGGTGCACGGCGTAGGCTCTATTGCAGAAGTGTACGACGGAGATCCTCCCCATCAACCCCATGGGTGTCCCTCTGCGGCGGCCGGCGTGGGAGAGGTATTGAGGTCGTTAAGGATGATAGAATCGTTTAAAAAACAAATAACCAAATAGTCATGAGAGTGTTGATGTTCGGCTGGGAGTTTCCTCCCCACATAGCCGGCGGTTTGGGTACTGCCTGCCAGGGACTCACTACGGCTTTGGCCAAACAGGGGGTAGAGGTGCTCTTTGTGATGCCTTCGGCTTCGGGGGACGAAGACCAAAGTTCGGTGCGCATCATCAATGCCAGCGACGTACCGGCCTTTAATTCAGTAAAGGAAATCGACTTTTTTTTGGAAAAAGTAAACTTCCTCAAGGTCGATTCTACCCTGATTCCCTACGTGGCTCCGGAAGAGTATTCCCGAATGATGGAGGGCGACGATATCTTGCACCAACGGGAGTTATGGTGGGGCGAATTGGGCAAAAAATATTCGTTTTCAGGAAAGTACGGGCCCAATTTGATGGAAGAGGTGGCGCGTTATGCCATGGTCGCCGGTACCATTGCCGCCCAGTACTCCTTTGAAGTGATTCACGCCCACGACTGGCTCACCTATATGGCCGGCATTGTGGCCAAACGCGTATCGGGAAAGCCCTTAGTGGTACACGTACACGCCACCGAATTTGACCGGAGCGGAGAAAACGTCAACTCCCAGGTATTCGAGATGGAGCAGCGCGGTATGCAGGAGGCCGACAAGGTAATGGCAGTAAGCCATTTGACTCGAAATATTGTGATACAGCGTTACGGGATTCATCCCGACAAGGTAACCACGGTGCACAATGGAGTCGATTTTACCGGTCAGGATGCCGTGTCCGTAGAACGGGGGGTAAGCGACAAGATTGTAACCTTTTTGGGGCGGATTACCTACCAAAAAGGACCGGAGTATTTTATAGAAGCGGCGGCAAAAGTCCTCAAAAGGTATCCCAACCTCCGTTTTGTTATGGCCGGCAGCGGAGATATGTTTCACCGCTCGATCAGGCGGGTGGCCAAATTGGGGATCGCCGACCGTTTTCATTTTACCGGTTTTCTCAGGGGGAGCGATGTCCAAAAGATGTTCGCCTATTCTGATGTGTACGTAATGCCGTCTGTATCGGAGCCTTTTGGGATTTCTCCGTTAGAAGCCATGCGCTCCAACGTCCCCGCCATCATATCCAAGCAATCGGGCGTAGCCGAGGTGTTGCGTCATGCCATCAAGGTAGATTTTTGGGATGTAAACGCCATGGCCGATGCTATGTACGGTCTGCTCCAATATCCGGCCCTCTCCCAAATGGCGGTTCGATGCGGGGCCGAAGAGGTTAATAATTTAAAATGGGATCATGCGGCTGCTTTGGTCGCCCAATTGTATCGGGAAACGATGCAACAAAAAAAAGTGGAGGTATAATTTTATGAAAAAGACGATTTGTTTTTATTTTCAGGTACATCAGCCCTATAGATTAAGGCAGTACCGTTTTTTTGACATTGGCAAAAGCGATTACTATTTTGACGATTTTGCCAACCGGAATTTAATGGAACGGATTGCAGAGCGCTGCTATTTGCCCATGAACCGGTTGATGCTCGAACTTATTACCGCCCATAAAGGGGCCTTTAAAGTGGCTTATTCCATCTCGGGCATGGCGCTGCAACAGTTTGAAGAATACGCGCCCCAAGTGCTTCAGGGGTTTCAGGCACTGGCAGCTACCGGCTGCGTCGAATTTTTGGCCGAAACGTGTGCCCACTCCTTAGCTTCTTTGGCCTCGGAAGAGGAGTTCCGCAGCCAACTCCGGCACCACGCCGATACGGTGGAGCGCCTCTTTGGAAAAAAGCCCGCCACATTCCGCAACACGGAGTTAATCTATTCCGACACCATCGGCGCCGCCGTGGCCGATATGGGCTACGAACTCATGCTGGCCGAAGGGGCCAAACATATTTTGGGCTGGAAGAGTCCCCATTTCCTCTACACAAACGCCATCAATCCAAAACTCAAACTGCTGCTGCGCAACTTTAGCCTCAGCGACGATATTGCCTTCAGGTTTTCGAATCGAAGTTGGGAAAATTGGCCCCTTACTGCCGAAAAGTTTACGGAGTGGCTGCTTCAGGCAGGAGAAAAAGAGGAGATCATCAACCTCTTTATGGATTACGAGACCTTTGGCGAACACCAACCCATGTCGTCGGGTATTTTTGAATTTATGCGCCACCTGCCCGCGTCCCTTCTCAAGCAGGGTCGTTTTGAATTGCTGACCCCTGCCGAAACGGTGGCCAAACATCAGCCTGTTGCCCCCCTCCACGTTCCCTTTGCCACTTCCTGGGCAGACGAGGAGCGGGATGTAAGCGCCTGGCTCGGAAACGAACTGCAAAACGAAGCCTTTTCTAAACTCTACGCCTTAGAAAACGACGTTAAAGCCAAAAACGATCCCAACCTGCTGGCCCGTTTTAGGGATTTACAGGCCAGCGACCATTTTTACTACATGTGTACCAAGTTTTTTTCGGACGGAGCAGTGCATAAGTATTTTAATCCCTACAACACGCCCTACGAGGCTTTTATCAACTATATGAACATCATCAGCGACTTTCAAATAAGGGTCGCAAAAACCAAAACCAAATAAAAAAGTAAAAATATGAGTATTACAGCTATTATTGTCATCGGGATCGTTGCTTTAACTGTCCTGATTTTTATTGGAGTGTACAACAAATTGGTTAAACTCCGCAACTACCGAGAAAACGCCTTTGCCGATATAGACGTGCAATTGAAGCAGCGTTATGATCTTATTCCCCAACTTGTTGAGGTTGTTAGGGGATACGCTTCCCACGAAAAGGAGACTTTGGCGCGGGTTATTGAACTCCGGAATCAAGCCGTGTCTGCCACCACCATAGACGGAAAGATCGCCGCCGAGAACCAGCTTTCGGGGGTTCTGTCGGGCCTTAAAGTAACCTTAGAGGCTTATCCCCAGCTAAAGGCCAATCAAAATTTTCTCCAGCTTCAAGAGGAGATGTCGGATATTGAAAATAAATTAGCCTCTGTCCGCCGCTTCTTTAATTCGGCCACCAAGGAGTACAACAATGCAGTTCAGACCTTTCCCAACAATCTTATTGCCGGCATGTTTGGTTTTTCCAAGGCGACCATGTTTGACCTGGGTATGGACAGGGCAACGTATGACGCCGCACCTAAAATAAGTTTTAGTTAATGAAATACGTGGGCATCCTGCGGCAGCAAAGCGCCAACAATGCCAAGACCCTGCTGTTGTTGGTGCTCTTTCCGGCCCTGTTGCTGGGGCTTTGCTGGGTGGTGTGCGCTTTTGTCGAAGAGGATTTTACGCTCTGGGCGCCTGTGGTATTGGGCGTTACCTTAATCTGGTTTTTGATTGCCTACGCGTTTCATTCCACCATGATTTCGAGCGCCACCCACTCCAAACCCTTAGAGCGTCGAGAGAACAAGCGGGTTTACAACTTGGTCGAAAACCTCTGTATGTCCCAAGGCCTGCCCATGCCCCGGATTAACGTTATTGACGACCCTGCCCTTAACGCTTTTGCCAGCGGGATCAACAGGAAAAGTTATACCGTAACCCTTACCCGCGGGATTATGGAACGGCTCGACGACGCCGAATTGGAAGGGGTCATTGCACACGAATTGAGCCATATACGCAATCGGGACGTGAGGTTGTTGATTGTTTCGATTGTTTTTGTGGGGATCTTTACCTTTATTGCCCAGTTTGCGATGAGGGCGTTGTGGTACGCCCCTTCGGGCCGGAGCCGGAACAGCAAAAACGACAAAGGGGGAGCGGTGGTACTCCTCGTTATTGCGGTGGCGGCAGCCATAGGCTATTTCTTTTCGCTGTTGCTGCGTTTTGCTATCTCGCGTAAACGGGAATATATGGCCGATGCAGGGTCTGCCGAGATGACCAAAAATCCGCGCGCGTTAGCCATGGCTTTACGCAAGATCTCGGGAGAATCTAAAATTATCTCAGTCAAGCGGGAAGATGTAGCCCAACTATTTATTGAGCACCCGTTGTCTAAAAAGGGAGGATT
>WRJW01000144.1 GCA_009778375.1 Bacteroidota bacterium | reverse complement strand
CTATGACTATTGCTTTTTATCAGGATTACCGATATGGTGTTCTGAGGAGTATGATTGGATTGCTGTTGGGCGTCTTTTTGATATCCACTCCTTCTTCTACTATTAATTTGCTGATCTGGATTTTAGCCGGGATGTTGCTGGCCATTGGCGCCGTTTCTGTGTATTATGCTTTTCAGGAAAAAAAGAGTTTGGCCTATACCATCCTCTTTGGGGTAAACGGCGGGATCAGTCTTATCTTTGGCCTCCTTATGGTGCTTTTTCCCCATTTTTTTGCCGGTCTTTTTATTTATGTTTTAGCGGCGGTGCTCTTTGTGGCCGCTTTAGTATTGGTGATTGCCCGGATCCAACTTAGGCGGAGGGTATTGGTTCCCTTTTATACTTTTCTGGTTCCTTCTCTGCTGATTGTTTTTAGTATATTATTGGCTTTAAGACCTTTTAAAACAATGAACAGCCTGATAACTGCTTTTGGCATCCTCTTTGTTGTCTATGCTCTGTGCGAGGCTGTGCATACCCTCCGGCTGTTTAAAGCAAGACCGTAGCGCCTAATTGCCCGCATCCTTCCTTATAGGCCTGTTCCGAATCATAGAGCCCATACAAAGCTGACCCGCTCCCGCTGAGCGAGGCATAGAGGGCGCCGGAATCGTACAATGTTTCTTTGTATTTTTGCAGTATCGGATATACAGGGAACAAGGCGGATTCAAAATCGTTTATCAAGTTATCTCTCCATAAGGAAAGAGGCAGCGAGAGGGTTTCCTGTAAAGGATATTTGTGCTGTCCGGGGCTTGCCAGCGCGTATGCCCGGGCCGTGGAGATAAATAAAGGAGGTTTGCAGATCAATATGTGCAAAGGTGATATATCCAAATGATTATGTGCGATTTGGTCCCCCTTTCCGGTAGCCATGGAAGGACGTTTGAATATAAACGACGGACAGTCCGATCCCAAACGTGCTGCGTAGGAAATGAGTTGCTCTTCGGATAAACCTAAGGAAAAATAATTGTCTAATAATTTCAAGGTAAAAGCTCCGTCTGAGGATCCTCCGCCCAACCCAGCACCGCAGGGAATACGCTTATAGAGGTGAAATTGTACAGGAGGAATGGCAAAATCCGCCCTGAGCATCTCCCACGCTTTAAGGCAGAGATTCTCTTGAGGGTTGCCTTCTATGGGCAGGCCGTACAAAAAGAGTCGGATTTGGTCAGACGGCTTTATTTCCAAAATGTCGCAAAGTTCCACGGGGTACAGCAAGGTCTCGATTTGGTGAAACCCGTCGCTGCGTTTTTGTAGAATATGCAGCCCCAGATTAATCTTGGCATGTGGGTAAACAATCATGAATGAGTTATCCGCATTTGGAGTAATCGCAACTTTTACACGTTAAACAACCCTCCTGATATACTAATTCTGCAGAACCGCATTTGGGGCAAACTTGCCCGGGTTTTCCTACCGTGCCGTCAGGTATATAACGTTTTAAAGCGCGTTCCACTCCATTTTTCCAGGTATTTATGGTGGCGTTGTCCAAGTTGAGTCCCGACACCAAATGTACAATATCCTCTATAGGCATACCGTTACGCAATACGCCCGAGATCAGTTTGGCATAATTCCAATACTCTTTGTTGAACATGTGGGATATGCCTCCAATGATATTAGTGTACCCGTATTTGTCTATGTAATGAAAGTCGTAGCGCGAATGTTCTCCCTCTTTTTCCTTCACAATTTGCCCCATGCTTACATTTTTAGGAATAGGTCGGGTATCCTCGTCTACCATACCGGTAAAAATCTCGTAGGGACGGCCGTTGTGTAAACCTACCAAGGCAATCCATTGTTCGGTTCCGTTTTTAAAGCGAATCACTTCGCCGTCCAATACTTTGGGACGTACCTTAGGCATGGCGTCGTTCTCCTCTCCGGTCTTGCGCTCTTTTTCGGACAGGGAGATCAAAACCCCTGCCCGAGAGTTTTCCCGGTATACCGTAACTCCTTTGCAACCGGATTCCCACGCCTTTTTGTATACTTTGGCCACCAACGCCTCATCGACCTGTTCGGGAAGATTAACCGTAACGCTTATCGAATGATCCACCCATTTTTGAACCTGTCCCTGCATTTCTACCTTGGCCAACCAATCCACATCGTTGGAAGTGGCTTTGTAATAAGGTGATTTGCATACCAAATCCGCAATTTGCTCATCGTTCATTACTTCTACATCTTCGGTAGCATATCCGTTTATGTTGCACCAAATTAAAAATTTGTGGTGAAATACATTGTATTCTTCCCAAGCGTCTCCTACCTCGTCCTTAAAAGTGACGGTAGCAGTTACATCGTTGGGATTTACCTTTCTGCGGCGTTTATATACCGGACGGAACACCGGTTCTATGCCCGAAGTGGTTTGGGTCATCAGGCTGGTGGTGCCGGTAGGGGCAATAGTAAGCATGGAGACGTTCCGGCGGCCAAACCTCAACATGTCTGCGTACAGATCGGGGTCTTCTTTACGGATGCGTGTGATCATGGGGTTGTTTTCTTCGCGCTTAGCGTCAAAAATAGGAAAGGCGCCCCGTTCTTTGGCCATTTCTGTAGAAGCGCGGTATGCCTCTATGGCTAAGGTCTTTTGTACCTGTACCGCAAAGGCTAAGGCTTCGGGCGTGCCGTAGCGCAGTCCCAAAGCGGCCAACATATCTCCTTCGGCCGTAATTCCCAAACCGGTACGACGCCCGCCCAAAGATTTGTCTGCAATCTTTTTCCAAAGGTTCAGTTCTACCTGTTTGACGTCTGTATCTTCTGGATCGGTCGAAATTTTGGACTTTATCGCCTCAATTTTTTCCATTTCGAGGTCAATGAGATCGTCCATCAACCTCATGGCCATGCCTGCGTGTTTTATAAAGAGGTCAAAGTCAAAATGGGCTTCGGGGGTAAAAGGATGCGTTACATAGCTGTACAGATTCATGGCAATCAGCCGGCAGGAGTCGTAGGGACAAAGGGGAATCTCGCCGCAGGGATTGGTGCTTACGGTACGGTAGCCCAAATCGGCATAACAGTCTGCTACCGACTCCCTTAAAATGGTGTCCCAAAAGAGTACGCCAGGCTCGGCCGATTTCCATGCATTGTGGATGATTTTTTCCCATAATTGCACGGCGTCTGTCTCCTTTTTTATCTTGGGCTTAGTTGAGTCCACAGGATATTGCTGGATATAGGGCTTTTTTTGAATGACCGCCCGCATAAATTCATCGTCGATTTTTACCGACACGTTGGCGCCGGTCACCTTTCCCTGTTCCATTTTGGCGTCTATGAATTGCTCGGCATCGGGATGTTTAATGGAAATGGAGAGCATAAGGGCGCCCCGTCTGCCGTCCTGAGCTACTTCGCGGGTAGAATGGGAGTAGCGCTCCATAAAGGGGACTACTCCGGTAGAAGTGAGGGCGCTGTTGAGTACGGGCGTTCCGCCGGGACGAATATGGGAAAGGTCGTGTCCCACGCCGCCGCGTCGCTTCATCAATTGTACCTGCTCCTCGTCGACCTGCATAATGCCTCCGTAGGAGTCGGCGGGATTTTTATGTCCGATCACAAAACAATTGGAAAGGGAGGCGATTTGATACTCATTCCCTATGCCCGCCATGGGGCCGCCTTGTGGTATTACATACTTGAACTCCTTGAGTAATTGGAAAATTTCCTCTTTGGACATGGGATTGGGATACTTCTGCTCTATGCGGGAAAATTCGGAAGCCAACCTGTGGTGGAGGTCGTCGGGGGTAGCCTCGTACAGATTGCCAAAAGAGTCTTTCATGGCGTATTTGTTCAACCAGACCGAAGCGGCTAAGGCGTCTCCCTTAAAATATTCTTTTGAAGCCGACAGGGCCTCGTCAAAAGAGTAGATTCTTTTGTCATCCGTGTGGGTGTTCATATATGTATTGTGTTTTAGATCAAGTTCTTAAAGAAAGACCATGCCTCCTTAAGGAGGGAAATGGAAGCGCAAGGTACAACCAAAAAGCGACCCTGAGGCCGCTTTTTTTTCTTTTTTATCAAAAGGATATTAACAAGTTAAGTAGCTTAAAATCAATATCCAAATAGTTGTTCCTGTGTTAATCTGGTAATTGGGCCAAAGGATTCTAATTTTTTCAGATCCAAATCGGATGCGTCCCCCAAAATAGCGTAGAAGTAGGGACGATTTTTGATCCATTGTTGCTGGAACGCCTTTACATCTGCCAACGTCATGTTTTGCACCTTTTCAAAGATGTTTTTGCGGCGATCGACATTCAGGCCCAGGTCCTGTGCGCTTATATAATCCCTAATCAGGCTGTTCTTGATGATTCTTTGGGTGCGGATGCGGGTAAGCACATACTCTTTGGCCAATGCAAAGGCATGTTCCGATTCGGGCATCATATTGATAATCTCTTCAAAAGCATCCATGGCCAACCCCATCTTGTCGTTTTGGGTAGCAATAAAAGCGGTAAAGTAGTAGGGATTGCAGGATATGCCGGGCTGGGACAGGGAGGCGCGGGCAGTGTAGGCCAATCCGCGCGCTTCCCTCATCTCTTGAAAGACGATTCCGTTCATGCCTCCCCCAAAATATTGGTTATAGAGTTGCACATCGGGGTCGTTTGCTTGATTATAGGCTTCTCCGCGGTTGGAGTATTGGATAAACTGAATCTGTTTGGAGTCGTATTGGGCCAAATAGACTCTGTTTTCACGCGTTTCCTTATAGGGGAATAGCTTTTGTACAGGAGGGGGAGTTAAGGAGGCGGGAACGTGGTGATACTGGTTGATAGCGGCAATGGCTTCGGATTGGGTAAGAGGGCCGTAATAAAAGATACGGTGCTGTATTTGTACTAAATTCTTAATCTTAGAGAGTAGCTCCTGAGGGGTAAGCCTTGCTAATTGGGCTGCCGACAGGATGTTTTTGGCGGGAGATTTTTCTCCATACATGGCATACTCCTGCAGCATGGCAAAGTTGGACGATTGGCTCAGTTTAGCGTCGTTCCTGCGTTTGATAATGTCGGCCTTCATGTTCTCCAGTACTTTGGGATCGGCTTTGGCGTCGGATAAAAGCGATTCAAGTAACTCCATGGCCCGACCCATATTTTCGCTGAGTCCGCTCAAGGTGAGGCTGGTACGCACATCCGAAACCGACACGTTGTAGGTGCAGGCTAAACGGTAAAACTCGGTATTGATCTCCTCAAGCGTCAGGGTATTGGTGCCCAAATACTTCAGGTAGTCAAACGCAATGGTGACGGCCGGATCGTTGTTGGCCCCCGTTTCAAACACATAATCTAACTGGAATAATCCGGTGGTCGGGTTTTTTACATACAGTACCGGAATACCGGACTTGGCGGTAAGTTTGCTCAGGTCTCGGTCATAATCGACAAAGACCGGTTCGATGGGAGTGACTGCGGCTTGCTGGATGTTTTTAAGGTATGGGCTGGCGGCGTCCCGATTGGTCTCTATGGCGGTGATTTCGGGTTTGGCAATCTTTAGCTCGTTGGGATCCGGCCCCTGACGCTTGTATACCACAACGTAGTTATTATCGCCCAAAATACGGTTGGCAAAGGCTACGATCTGCTCTTTGGTAATTTGGGAGAGGCGATCGGTTTTTTCTACGACATCTTTCCACTCAAGTCCGTTGGTAAAGGTAGAAACGAACAAATTGGCCCTGCCCGAATTACCGTCCATGGTGCTCATAATGCGTGATTTGTAATTATTCACCGCTGCTTCGATCAATTCCTGATCAAAATCTCCCGCTTTAAGGCGGGCAATCTCTCCCATCAAAATATCTTTGACTTCGTCCAAGGTTTGTCCCGCTTTGGGTCGCCCCGACATCGATACCGATCCGTAGTCGGCCATGGTTCCTGCCCTCAGGTTGGCAGAGAGGACTTTTTGCTTTTGGTTGATATTTACGTCAAAAAGACCGGCTCTGCCGTTGGAAAGGATCGATCCCGTGATCTCTAAAAGGTCGGCATCGGGATTAGAGGCGCCTCCGGCCCTCCAGGCTACGGTCACACTTTGTGCATCCAATCCGCGCACCTCTTTAACAATAGGTTGGGTGATGGGGTGTTCGGGGACGATTTCTACCTTTGGAAGGTTTTTATTGGGTTTGAATTTTCCAAAATATTTATCGATGGTACGGATCATTTGATCGGGATCAAAATCGCCGGCCAAACAAACGGCCATGTTGTTAGGCACGTAATAAGTTTCGTAATACTTTTTGATGTTGGTGATAGAGGGGTTTTTCAGGTGTTCCTGTGTGCCCAGTACGGTTTGCGTACCGTAGGGGTGATGGGGATAGAGGACGCTGTTGACGACTTCCGATACCTTGCTCTGGTCGTTGGTCAGGGACATGTTTTTCTCTTCGTACACCGTTTCCAATTCGGTATGGAATCCGCGGATTACGTTGTGGGCAAAACGGTCGGACTGAATCTTGGCCCAGTTTTCTACCTGATTGGCGGGGATATTCTCTAC